>DASXSW010000327.1:0-4252 GCA_036505755.1 Binatia bacterium
GTGGAAGACACGCTTCGAGAAGGGAAAAAACTTGAAAGAGAGATTGCCGAGAAATTGGAAGCCGCTGAAACCCAGGCAGCCGACTATTTGGTTCGGTCGCCGTTCGCTGAGCTCAAACAGAAATACAAAGATTATCCTAAAGTGCTCGCCTATCTCGACGGCCTGCATGATCATATTCTAAAAAATTTGCAGCGCTTCAAAACTGCCGATGCCGCCCCGGCTGCGGGACCGTTGATGGCGATGCAGCTAGGGGAAGCGCCAAGCGATCCGTTCCTACCTTATCGGGTCAATGTTTTCGTCGATAATAGCGACGCACAAGGGCCCCCGATTATCGTCGAGACCAATCCTACGTATCATAATCTTTTCGGAGTCGTCGAAAAAAAACCGATTGTCGGCGGTTACGTTACTGACTTCACGCTGATCAAGGCGGGCTCGATCAGCCGGGCAAACGGCGGTTATCTGGTGCTGTACGATCGCGACGTGTTGTCAAATGCAGGAGTGTGGGAGGCGCTGCAACGAGTGATCAAGAACCACGAGTTGAGAATCGAGGAACCGGGTGCATTCTTCGGCTTCATCCCCCCTCAAGGCCTCCGGCCCGAACCGATTCCGACCGACACGAAGATCATCATGATCGGCGATCCATCCCTGTATCGGACTCTGGCCTCTTTGGATCCGGATTTTCGCGAGACGTTCAAGGTCAAAGCCGATTTCAATTTTGAGATCGACCGAACCCAGGAAAATATCACAGCGTTCGCGTGTTTCATCAGCGATTATTGTACTCGTGAAGGCTTGCGCCATTTCGATACCGGAGGAGTTGCGAGGGTCATCGAACAATGCGCCAGACAGGTCGAAGACCAGAATAAGCTTTCGACTCGTTTTAGCGATACTGTGGATCTCTTGATTGAATCAGATTTCTGGGCTGCAAAAGACGACGCCGAATTAGTGGCGGGAAAACATGTCGAGCGGGCCATCGTCGAAAAAACTTTTCGGCTCAATCTCATTGAGAAGCGCCTACAAGAGTTAATCGCCGAAGGAACCGTGCTGGTGGACGTCGACGGCGCGGTGGTCGGCCAGGTGAACGGTCTAGCCGTATATCAAATGGGCGACTTCAGTTTCGGCAAGCCGTCGCGGATTACCGCGAAGACATTCATGGGACGAGGCGGGATTATCAACATTGAACGGGAATCCAAGCTCAGCGGTAAAACTCACGACAAGGGCGTGTTGATTCTCGCCGGCTACTTGGGTGGTAAGTATGCGCAGCAAAGTCCGTTGTCGCTGTCTAGCAGCATCTGTTTCGAGCAGTCCTACGACGGCGTCGACGGAGATAGCGCCTCGTCGACGGAGCTCTATGCGATCTTGTCGAGCCTGTCAGAGATCCCAGTCGCGCAAGGTATCGCCGTCACGGGATCCGTCAACCAAAACGGTGAAGTCCAAGCGATCGGCGGAGTCAATCAAAAAATCGAGGGGCATTACGATGTCTGCCGTCTCAAAGGACTCACTGGAAAACAAGGCGTCATGGTCCCCCGCGCCAATTTGCGTAGTTTGATGCTCTGCTCAGATGTCGTCGAAGCCGTCAAATCCGGCAAATTTCACATTTACGCGGTCAGCACGATCGATGAAGGAATTGAAGTTTTGACCGGGACTTCGGCGGGCGAGCGCGACGGCGAAGGCGGGTATCCAGAGGGATCCGTCAATCATCGTGTACAGAAAAAGTTGCAGCAGTTCACCGAGCAGCAAAAGCGGCTCTCAGCGGAAAATCAAATAAGGTCGGCTGATGACGGAGTCAGCCAGCGTTAACCTTCGCGGGCATTGGTCGAATCGGGTCGCATGCCGAGCGGAAACGACAGCTGCAGGGTTTTGCCCTTGCGCAGGATTGTAACGCGGACGACTCTTCCCGCCTCTAATCCACCGATCATGCGCGCCACATCGCGTGGGCTGTCGACTTGGGTGTCGTTAACCGAGAGAATTACGTCTTGCTTTTGAATGCCACCGCGTGCCGCCGACTGCCCGGGTAAAACCGAATTGACCACGACGCCCTTGGCCGGGAATATTCCAAGACTTCTAGCCTTCTCCAACGAGATATCGGACATCTGCACACCCAACCAACCCCACGCAAACTTCTCGCCGTTCGCCAGACGAGGAAGAATGCGTTTAATAACATTGATCGGCGTCGCAAAGCCCATATTACCGCGCTCTGATGCCATGGTAATGATACCGATCACGTGGCCATTGCTATTCAGGAGCGGACCGCCGCTGCCGCCGGGATAGGCGCCGGCGTCGGTCTGGATAAATTCATAGCTCGCCGAGTCGGCGTAGCTGCGTCCGGACCGGCTGATGATGCCCAAATTCATCGAACTTTCGCGCCCGAAAGGATAACCGAAGAGAACCGTTAGATCGCCAACGTGAATCATGTCGGAATCGCCCAACGGCAAAATAGGGAGTTCGCGTTCGGTTGGGATTTTAAGAATCGCCACATCGATCTGGCTATCGGCGGCGATGACTCGCGCCGGCAAGCGTTGCAAATCGGCGAGCCTGATTTCAATTTCTTTTGCCTTGTCGATGACATGTTGGGCCGTGAGGATATAACCCTGTGGGTCGATAATGAACCCAGAGCCGCGACTGCCTTGGGATTGATTTTGGGTGGTCTTGGTTTCCTGACCGATCACCCGGATCTGCACGATCGCTGGCCGAGAATTGTTGGCCAATTGGACAAACGCCCGATTGAGCCTGTCCAACTCCGAGTCACCGGTCGCGGGTGGTGCATCCCGCCAATTGATCACGGACGTTTGGTGTGGTGAATCTTGTGCCGAGAGATCGGCCGGCAAAATACCGAGGATGAGTATGAAAAAAATCAATGCAGACTTCACAGTCAACCCTCCAAAAAATTCTGGCTGCATTTCCTTTATCCGAAAGACGTCCCGACCTCAAGCGGTGCACCCGCTGTGATTACAATTCAATCGGCGGGATGTGTTATCCTGCATTGCGATGAGTGGCTTGGAGCAAAAGATAGCTCTGGTTACAGGCGGAAGCGGCGGTTTAGGCCGAGCGTTAGCGCACGGGTTTGCGGCGCAGGGTTGCCGTGTCGTCGTCACAGGTCGCGATGCGATAAAGCTCAATGCGACGGCGGCAGAAATTGCCACAAAGGGCCGACAAGTCCTCGCGTTGCCGTGCGACATTACGGATCGACAGCAAGTCAAACGCCTCGCGGAACAGATCACTTCACGGTGGGGCGTGGCGCAGATCCTCATCAACAATGCCGGCATCGCTCGGGCTGTAAACTTTGCTGACATGCCAGACGATCTGTGGGACGAAACACTGGAGACGAATCTAACGGGTGCGTACAACTGCTGTAAAAGTTTTTTGCCCGGCATGATTCAAGCCCAATGGGGCCGCGTCATTAACATCGCTTCGACGACGGCGAAAGTCGGCTACCGCCACGTGAGTGCTTATGCAGCCTCGAAGCATGGACTGCTCGGTTTGACGCGCTCATTGGCGTTGGAGACAGCGCGACAGGGAATTACCGTGAATGCAATCTGCCCCGGTTACATCGACGATGAGCGCACGCATAAGAACGCAGAAATTTTCGCGGCAAAGACTGGAAAAAGCATCGACGAAGTTCTCAGACTCTTCGCCGCCAGCGCGCCGCAGAATCGTTTGATCACTCCCGCGGAAGTGGCGTCGCTTGCGCTGCTGATGGCTTCAGAAAAACTTGCCGGCATGACCGGCCAAGCGATCAACGTCGACGGCGGGGCGGTGATGGTCTAAAACAATATTTGGGTAATGGAGTATTGGAGTACGGGAATGATGACCGTCACGCAAACTTGGCGAGACTCCCGTACTCCAGTTCGGTAAAAGGTTGCATCATGGCTTATCTAAGTTTCATCTACGAATTGGTGGACGGAATAGCGACAATTCGCCTAAACGATCCCGATCGGCTCAACGCGTTGACTTTCGAAACCTACGCGGAGTTGGAACGGGTGTTTGCGGCGATGGCAAACGATTCCGCGGTTAAGGTTGTTGTTCTCACCGGCAATGGCAAGGGTTTTTGTTCCGGCGGCAGCGTGCATGAGATCATCGCCAAGCTTATCGAAATGACCAGCGAAGAGCAGCATCGCTTCACGCGGCAGACCTGTGACGTGGTTAAGCACATGCGCACTCTCAAAAAACCGATCATCGCGGCTGTGAACGGCATCGCCGCTGGCGCCGGCGCGGTGTTGGCGTTGGCGAGTGATATTCGCCTGTTGTCGGAGCG
>DASXSW010000328.1:0-5879 GCA_036505755.1 Binatia bacterium
CTCCTTCCTAACGTTTCCAATCGCGCGTCTTTATTCCTTTGCGACTCTCGATATCTATGCGAGCAGGGCAATCTAGCAAGGTTTTCTTTGGACGTCCATCCCTAAGCGAGCGCCAAGAAGACTACACGAGAGCTAGCAATTGCGCGCTCTGCTGAATGATTTTTGCTTCTCGCTTAGCACAGGGACTGTTAGGAGGTCAATCTTCGTTTACTCTTTCGTTGCCGGCGCCAGGTGTGATAAATGGAACCAATCCGGGTTTGAAATTGTGATGACCAATTAGTCGTTTGCCTTGCGAACGAAAGGACTTGCTCGACTATGGAGTTTCGCCTCACCCCAGAAGAAGAACGCCTGCGCCAAGTCGTCGAAGAATTTGTCCGCGATCAGTTGATTCCACTCGAGCCGGACTTTGCTAATGGTCCCGATATCTTCGAAGGGAGCCGTTGGAAGAGCCGGGTCAAAAAGAGCCAGGATACGGAAATCAGGCGTTATATCGCGATCATGGAGGCGCTCGAAAAAAAGGCCGAGGAAAAGGGGCTTTGGTATCTCGATGTGCCGAAAGCTTACGGCGGGCTCGAAGTAAGCAATGTCGCGATGATCGCGGTTACCCAAGAGCTGGAGAAGAGCAGTGTCCCTTTCGAGTTGGGCAACCATGTTTCGAACATCCTTTATAACTGCAAAGGAGAGCAAATCGACAAGTATCTGATGCCCTGCATTCGCGGCGAGAAAACCTCGGCCTTCGGTTTGAGTGAGCCGGCCTCCGGCGCGGATCCTTCTATGCTGCAGACGACGGCAACTCCGGACGGTGATGACTTCATTATCAACGGTACAAAGATGTTCCCCACGTTTGCCGATGTCGCCGACTTCGTGCAGCTCTTCGCACGCTTGCCGGGAACCAAAGGCCGCGAAGGTGTCACCTGTTTTCTCATCGACACGGGGACACCCGGCTATCAAGTCGCGCGCAGCATTGCGACCATTGCGGGAACCGAGCCGTGCGAATTGGTTTTTGACAATTGCCGCGTCCACAAATCTCAGGTGCTGGGCGAAATCGGCAACGGCTGGGCGCTCAATCAGGCATGGCTCGGGGCCAGACGATTCCAAGTCGGCATTCGCGCCCACGGCAAAGCGCAGCGTGTGTTACATGTAGTTCGCGATTTGGTAAGGCATGAGCCAAAAGATGCCGAACAATTTGCCGGGAGAGTCGGCTATTTCCTCGGCGAGCTCGAAGCGCTCCACACGCTGACATACCTCGGCGCTTGGAAAGCCGATCAAAAGATGGACGCGCGCTCCGAGGCGGCTAATGTGAAATTGTTTGCCACGGAGCTGTTACACCGAGTAACGGATTTTGCTTTGGAGGTTGGCGGACAGTCCGCGCTACGCAAAAACCACGCGCTCGCCCGGACGTTCCGCCACGCGCGGGCAACGAGAATTGTCGAAGGCCCGTCTGAAATCCAGAGGCACATCATTCAGCGAGAGCTGTTTCGCGACGGGGCATCTATCTTGGAACTGCAGTAACGGCAGGCGGTCCCTTGAACTATTGGACGACCTTGAACCAACTTTTCGTTCAAAGCGTTCAAGCGTTCAAAGGTCCAAAGTTCAACGAAACAAAACTGTAAACGAGTAGGCGTTCAAATGGATCTCAAACTCACTGAAGAAGAAAAGTTAATTAGAGACACGGCGGTGCAGTTCGTGAACAAGGAACTGATCCCGCGCGAAGGCGCCTATCTCAAGCAGCCGGCGCCGTTCCTTCCCCCCGGTGCTCCGGCGCTGCGCCAACTTGATTCGGCTACAAGAAGCGAGCTGACCGAGAGGGCGCGCCAGGCCGGTCTGTGGACTTTGGAGTTACCGGAAAATTTTGGCGGTTCGGCCATCAGCTCGGTCGCTCGGGTATTGATTCACCGTGAGTTCGGCCGCTCGGTATTACCTTTTCGTCCGGTGTCGATTCCTCAGTTCTTGTTCGAAACCAAATATGGCGAACATCTCGCCGATGGTACGATCTCGCTGGCACTGGCTTTCGCAGAATCGCATAGGACCGGCGAACTCAGCCGGTTGCAAACTCTTTACCGGCAGGAACCCGACGGCTGTATCCTGCGCGACTCATCGATTTTCATTTCCAATCCGCGGGCCGATTTATACTTGTTCCCTGCCCGGGAGCAGGGCACTGAGCGACTAGGATTGTTTGTTATCGAGCGCGACATGCCGGGAGTTACCATCGGCGATGAGGTTGACCTCACCACCGACGGCACGGTGGCGCGGCTGATGCTGGAGCACTGCAGGATTCCCAATGAACAACTGCTCGGGTATGAATACGAAGCGGGAGCGATCATCGCGTCCGAGCAATTGAACATCGCCGCGCGCTCATTGGGCATCGGCATGCGCTGCCTAGCGGATAGCATCGAACATGCGCGCAACCGGATCACCTTTGGCCGGCCGCTGGCACAGCGCCAGGCGATACAATGGATGCTGGCGGATCTTTCCATTGATATACGCACGTCGACTTGGCTGACTCTCGAAGCCGCGTGGCGGGAGGATCAGGAATTGAGTTATTTCGAAGAATCGGCGCTGGCGAAAAAGCGCGCCGCAAAGATGGCCTTTCAAGCGGCCGACGTCGCGATTCAGATTCACGGCGGCTACGGAGTTTGCAAGGAATTTCCCTTCGAGGGATTTTACCGCGACGCCCGCCGGATGCGTCTATTGTATGGACGAGAAGAGGAGATCGATCGAATGGCGGGGCAGCGATTCCTCAATTCCGTGTAATCGCTCGGTTCGCGTTTAGGGTCTCGGGTTCCGGATAGTTCACCGCGGAGGCGGCTGAGGACGCTGAGGGGGAGAGTTTAAAAAGAAAAAATCTCTGCGTATTCTGTGCCTCTGCGGTGAATCCCGGTTTTTCCCCTTTTGATAGTTTGGCGAATGAAAGGAGCAAACTGTGCGACGCACGAAAGTTTGTTTTGTCGGTTACGGTTCGACGGAGTATTCGCGCAAATCCGAGGCGTCGGCGCTCTCATATTATGCTGACGCGATTCGCGACGCGCTGCGGCAAACGGGAATCAATAAAAACGCGATTCGAGGATTCTCGATTACCACGCAAGCGAGCCCCGATTATTCGCCGCACGTGGCGGAGCAGTTGGGATTGGAAGTCGACTGGGTATTGAACGGCGACTACGGCGGTGCCGGCGGTGTCATGAGCGTCAGGCGAGCGTCGGACGCCATCGAATGCGGACACATCGACTTGGCGGTTCTCGTCGGCGGGAACTCCTTCGATAGAAGTACCCCGACTCAGAGGCAGCTGGAATATCAGCGCGGCAATTTCGTCGATGTATTCGGCTACGGCGGGCCGAATTCGCTGATGGCGCTGATTCAGCGGCTGCATATGGAACAGTACGGCACGACGCTGGAGCAGATCGGCAAGATCGCCATTGCGCAGCGCGAAAACGCTCTCAACAACCCGCAAGCGTTGTTCCGCGAGCCGATGAGCATGCAGGATTATCTCAACTCGCGAATGATTTCCGATCCGATTCGGCTCTTCGATTGCGTGATGCCTTGCTCCGGCGCGGAATGCGTGATCTTGGCATCAGAGGAAAAGGCGAAACAAATCACCGACAAACTCGTTTACCTCGTCACTGACGCCGAGATTTCCCACTACCAAGTCGCGAACATGCTGCCGGATAAGACGACCTTCGGCCAGAAGGTCGTCGGCGAAAGAATTTTCTCTGAGGTCAAACGCGAGGATATCGACCTGTTTGAAATCTACGACGACTATCCGATTGCTGTGATGATTCAAATCGAAGATCTCGGTTACTGCAAAAAGGGTGACGGCGGCAAATTCGTCGACGCGCATGATTTAACCTATCGGGGCGATTTTCCGGTAAACACCGGCGGCGGCGAGTTGTCTGTCGGGCAGGCCGGACTCGCCGGGGGATATCTTCACGTCGTCGAAGCGCTGCGCCAATTGAGAGGCGAAGCGGAAGGCCATCAGGTCAAAAAAGCCGAACGCGCCCTGGTCACCGGTATCGGCTGGCTCAATTACGGGCGCAACCTCGGCACGACTGCGGCGCTGGTTATGGAAAGGAGAAAATAATGGCTGAGGCAAGAATGCCGCAAAAAAGTTTGCCCAAAGTAAATAAAGTCGATGAACCTTTCTGGACGGGCGCGGCCAATGGCAAGTTTTTGCTGCAGAAGTGCAAAAATTGCGGCAAAGTACAGTTTTTTCCGCGCGTCGCCTGCGTCGATTGTTTCGGCGAGCTGGACTGGATCGAAGCGAAAGGCTCCGGCAAGATTCACACGTTCACGCTCGTCCGCGTCCCGCGCAATCCGGCGTTCAAAGACGAGACACCGATTTACTACATCAATGTGATTTTAGATGAAGGCGTGATCATCGAGAGCAGGTTGGTGGGAGATACCAAAGAGAAAGTAAAAATGGGCGACCGCGTGAAAGTGGTTTTTCAGGACACCCACGATCCGAGCATCAAACTGCCCTGCTTTGAATTGGCATAAAAACTTATTCCTGGCCTTCCTAAAATTCCCTCTCCCGCGAAAGTGGGAGAGGGTAAGGGTGAGGGAAATCTCCCTGCATAAAACAATCACTAGACTGGCTCTGTGCGCGCTGCTTTTTGCTCATAGCTTTCCCGCCGCCGCGCAGCAGGCGAAGAAAGTCCCTCGGATAGGGTATCTATCGGCGAGCGATGCAGCTCGTGAGTCCAGCCGTGTCGAGGCAATTCGGCTGGCTCTGCGCGAGCTGGGGTACATAGAAGGACAGAACATCGCCTTCGAGTACCGATATGCTGCGGGAAACGCGATCAGTTTCCTGAGCTTGCCGCCGATCTGGTACGTCTCAAGGTTGATATCATCGTCGTAGTAGGAGGGAACAGGATAATCCCGGCGGCCAAGAATGCGACCAAGACGATTCCCATCGTTATGACAGGCGCTGGGCTCGATCCTGTCGAGGCAGGTTTTGTTGAAAGCCTTGCCCGTCCCGGCGGCAACGTCACCGGCCTTACAAACCTTGGCATGGAACTAGGCGGGAAGCGGCTGGAGCTGCTCAAAGAAGCCGTTGCCAAACTTGCCCGTGTCGCGGTTCTCTACGATCGGGCCAATCCATCCAGTGTGCTCTCAGTGAAAGAAGGTCTCCCTGTAGCGGCGCGCGCTCTGGGGTTGACTGTTCGGTCTTGGGACGTACGAAATGCGGGCGGTTTCGAGCGGGTATTCACCGCGTTGAATAAAGACCGGCCGGATGGACTCTACGTGCTCGGCGGCGAGCTAATGATTGCTAACGAAAAACGGACTGTGGGCTTTACGATAAAGAGCCGGTTACCGTCGGTGTATGGCAACAGAGAAGCTGTAGAGGCTGGCGGGCTCATGTCCTACGGGGCGGACGTCGCGGATAGCTACCGGCGCGTCGCATATTTCGTGGATAAAATTCTGAAGGGCTCAAAGCCGGGGGATCTTCCGGTAGAGCAGCCGACGAAGTTTGAGTTAGTTATCAATCTCAAGACGGCGAAGCAGATCGGCGTAACGATTCCGCCGGATGTTCTCGCCCGGGCGAATAGGCTGATCAAGTGAAGATAGACACGAGGCTCCGCCTGAGGCGGATCAGCCTGTGGCTGAAACTGGCAACTGTCAGAAGAAATCAGCCCGCAGGAAAAAAATTCGCTAAGATATTCTATGAGTAAAAAAATCTTTTGCCTTACTCTAAGCGCTACACTCTTAGCTCTTTGCTTCGCGGCCGAGGCGCAGCAGCCGGCAAAAGTCCCTCGGATAGGTTATCTGTCACGAACTGGCGATTCCAAAAATCCCGGGCCTCAGGTCGAGGGATTCCGGCAAGCGCTCCGAGATCTCGGTTATATTGAGGGGAAAAACATCCTTGTCGAATATCGCTATATTGC
>DASXSW010000329.1:0-6840 GCA_036505755.1 Binatia bacterium
GATTCAAGAGATGGTGCAAGGCACCGAAGTGCTCATCGGCGCGCGCACCGATCCGCAGTACGGCCCGTTCCTGATGGTCGGTCTCGGCGGCATCTTCGTCGAAGTATTGAAAGACGTATCGATCCGTTTACTGCCGGTCGACGAGAGAGAAGCACACGAGATGCTCAAAGAGCTACGCGGCTACAAAGTGCTCGAAGGCGTGCGCGGTCAAGGCCCTCGCGACGTCGATGCGCTGGTGAAAGCGATGGTCGGCCTGTCTAACATTTTCGCCGCGCACAGAAACCATCTCTCCGATATGGAAATCAATCCGATCATGGTGCGAGTACATGGTGGTGGCGTCGCAGCGGTGGATGTGCGGCTAGTTCGCAAATAACAAAAGAGATTACGACAAAAAGTAGGGGCGCGGCGATTTCCGCCGGAGGCGGATCAGCCTCCGGCTGACATCGCGCCCTCAGACGGAAGAATTAGAAAACAAGATTCCTTTAGCCGCAGAGAACGCAAAGGGCGCAAAAAAAGGACCCGCCGGTCGCCCCTACAAATCGGACCATCCCCGTAGGATGGGTTGAGCTCCGCGAAACCCATCGTTTCATTTCTATTTTTATCGACAAGATCACGAAGGTCGCAGAAACGGTCCGAGAGCATTGCCATGCTCCGATTTTTGTGGCGAAGTCTCAGTGTCGAGAAGATAGCGAAAATTGAAATGCGTTGCTACTCGGTGACGAGGCGGTTCGGCAGCTCGTCTTTATCGTCCGCTTGGCGTGGAAAGTGGGCGGCGAGGATTTCACCGCAGCGCTGGATCGCTTTACAGTATGCGTCGCAGGCATGATTCGATTTTAACCCGTCAGTTAGGAGTTTCACGATCTCCTGCCATGTGCCGGCTTCGACTTTTGCATTGATGCCGCGGTCGGCGAGAACTTCGACGCGGCGTTCAAGAAGAGAAACGAGAATCAAGATTCCAGTGTGATCGCGGGTGTAGTGGAGGCCATGCTCCGTGAACGAGGCCAGAGCGAGAGTGTGAACGGCGTCGGCAATGCGATTCTTTGAAGCGAGCAGCCGCTTGATTTGTGGAATTCGGCAGAAAATAAATCCTGCGGTCGCGCCAATTGCCGGCCAAAGATTGAAGAAATGTGAGCCCCACGGGTCGCTCCAGAACCATTCTACGATTATTCCGACGAACAACCCGATCACTGTACCGAGGAGCTCGACTTCGGTATAGCGCGCGGATGATGTGACGAGCATCGGCACGATTTCGCCGGCGGTCTTCGATTCCGCCTCGATGACCGCTTCACGAATGCGCACTTTTTCTTCTTCGGTGAAAAACTTGTCCGCTCGCATAATTACCAACTATCAGAAGCTCCGCCGCCGCCGAAGCTGCCTCCTCCACCACTAAAGCCACCGCCGTCAGAACCCCCGCCACCCGAAAAACCACCGCCACCAAAGCCGCCGCCCCAAAAAATCGGTGGGTAACGCCTGCCGCGGGTCGCCCATACGCCTTGTCGTCGTTGGTTGGCGGTTGATGCAAATCCGATCAGGCCAAATACCGCCAAAGCAACGGCGAGCATTAGAAAAAAATTTAGATCCGATCCCTGATTCCCGCCTTTTTTTCGCGCCGATTCCGGCAACGGTTCTTTCTTGATAACTTTCAGAACCGCATCGATACCGGCGATGATGCCGCCCGCATAGTCTTGAGAGCGGAAGCGCGGCACAATGTAGTCGCTGGTAATCCGTTTGGCTATCGCATCGGGCAAGACTCCTTCGAGACCATAGCCGACTTCCAAGCGCAGCCGTCGATCCTTTACAGCTACAACAAGAATGACGCCATTGTCGAAGCCTTTTTTGCCGATTTTCCAATTTTCCGCGACGCGGATGCTGAAGCCTTCGATGTCTTCGCCGTCGAGCGTCGGAATGGTGAGCACGGCCACCTGATGGCCGGTCTCTTGTTCGAATTGGGCGAGCTGAGACTCCAATGATCGCGCTTGATCTTGACTCATCACGCCGGCGTAATCGTTGACCCGACCACGCAAAGGAGGAACGTCAATCGCCGATGCTAGTGAGAATCGAAGTAAAAAAATGAAACCGAGTAGCAAGCAAAGAGCATATCCGGGTAGGAGTGGGTGGTGCGAATTCGAATTGAGAAACACGTTGATCACTCGGGTTCGGTTACCAGCCTATTCGGCAACTTATCCAACGACCATACCATAGACGACACCGCCAAGTGCGGCTTCCGCGTAGCGCGCGCTTGAGCCTACGATCATCGGCATGGTCTCTTTGGAATTTTTGCTTTCGGCTGCCACGTCTGCTTATTTAATACGCTGTTGCTTGTCCTTGGCAAAAAGAATTTCGGGATTCGCATTTACCAACCTCCCGACGCGCCACCGCCGCCTCCTCCTCCTCCACCGCCGCCACTAAAACCTCCGCTAGAACCTCCTCCTGATCCTCCTGACGATCCGCTTCCACCGTAACCACCGCTGCCAGCACCGTATCCCCGGTGAAACGTGTCCCGTGGCGAAAAGTCGTCATACCGTGACGGTTTAACGCTCCATGATCGTCCCCATGCCCGCCGGGCGTAGAGCGTCGTTAACATACTTGTTAATACACCGATGGAGATGGACAAGAGCCAAAAACCGGGTCCGAGCGCGAAGATTCCTGGCAATCCGATAAGTCCAGAGACGATTCCTCCACTCACTGCACTCCGGACAGGTGATGGGCTAGCAAATCCCACAACTGAGGCGAACAGTGCCGACCCAAGAAGTAACATAAGAATTCCAGACAGACTTGAATCTACGGACCTTTTTAAATTCTGGGGGACCGCTGGTATAGGTTCCCCCCGAGTGGCTTGCATGATTGCAGATAACCCTGATTCGATTCCCCCGCCGAAGTCTTTTTCGCGAAACCGAGGAACAATGATTTCGTTAATGATTTGATTTGCCGTGGCATCAGGCAGCGTCCCCTCAAGCCCGTAACCAACTTCGATGCGAAGTTTCCGATCGCTTATCGAAACGAGCAGCAGCGCCCAGTTGTCGTGGCCCTTCTGACCAAGCTTCCAGTGTTCTGCGGTCTTTAAGGCAAACGACGCGAGATCCTCGTCTTGCAGCGATTGGATAGTGAGGAGCACGACCTGATGGCCTGACTGCTGCTCAAAGTCAGACAGCTGGTTTTCCAAACGAGCGGCTAGATCCTGCGATAGCAATCCAGCAAGATCATTCACCCGACCACGCAATGGTGGAACGTCGAGGGCGTAGACAATACCCCATGCAAGAACAACACTGGCTGCAATAGCCAAAGGACGGTTTAGTCGTGAACTCATGCGACACCGTCCTCTACGTGATCGTTGGACAATCGGATTGATGGCAGAGAGTTTTTGCCGCTTAAAATTTCACCTCTGGCGGTTTTTGTGCCGCCTCGTCAGCGCTGAAAGTCGGACGTACTTGAAGGCCGAGGAGATACTTAGCGGTAAGACTTTCGGGGAACGAACGGACCGCGGTGTTGTAAACGGTGACTTTCTCGATATAGCGCTTACGTGCCACGGCAATCCGGTTTTCCGTTCCTTCGAGTTGCGCCTGTAAGTTCTGAAAGTTTTGATTAGCCTTCAGCTCGGGGTATCTTTCGACCACCACCAGCAGGCGCGATAGAGCGCCCGTCAGTTGGCTTTGAGCCTGCTCGAACTTTCTGAAGGTCTCCGGATTATTCAATGCGTTGGCGTCGACCTTGACCGACGTCGCTGCCGAGCGGGCTTCGATCACCTTTTGTAAAGTGTCTTGTTCGAATTTAGCGGCACCTTTAACGGTGGCGACAAGGTTTGGCACTACGTCCGCACGCCGCTGATACTGATTCTGCACTTCCGCCCACGCGCCTTTGACTTCTTCATCCTGGCCCTGGAGCTTGTTATAGCCGCAGCTGGAAAGGAAAAACAGCAACGCCAAGCAAGTAGCAAACGCCGGAAGCAACCTGTGAACAGGTTTCGCCATTGATCTTCTCCTGACAAGTTTTCGCTCAAATGTAAGTCGGTCGGTATCAAAGGGCAAGGGGACCGGATTGGAAAATTTAGGCGTAGATCCCGACTGGTGTGAGTTTGGCACGGCTAGAAAGGGCCCGAATGCGATCGGGCCCTTTGCCGTTCTATAAACCGAAAGGGAAATTATTGCTCAATCCATCGATCCCACTTTGGGGCGCCACTTATCAAACCGCCTTTCCACCCGGGTGAGCAACTCCGTACCGATCATCCCGGTCAGCGCGAAAACCAGGACTCCGACAAAGACCTTATCGGTCTGGAAGGTGGCGCCGGCAACCGTGATCATAAAGCCGATCCCGGCAGTAGCCGCATAAAGCTCTCCGACCATGACACCGACAATCGCCCGGCCAAGCCCGAGCCTTAGACCGGTGAGGATAAAAGGAATAGTCGAAGGAAGCACGACGGTCTTAAAGAGCATCCACTCGGAAGCGCCAAAGCTCTTGGCGGCAGTCAGAAGATTTACCGGCGTGGTCTTCACCCCGTCGCGCGTATTGATCAAAATGGGGAAGACAGCGCCGAGAAATATAATACCGACCTTCGAGAGTATTCCGATCCCCAACCAGATGATGACCAATGGAAGAAGCGCCACGCGAGGGGTTGCGTTCATCGCGTTGACGAAGGGGTCGAATACGTAACTCATCTTCTTGTACCAACCGATCGCAATGCCAAAGGGGACTGCAACAGCAGCCGAAAGGAAATAGCCCCAGAAAAGTTCGATGCCACTGATGTAAAGGTCATTATAGATCTCACCCGAGTAGAAAAGCTGAATGGCGGCCTGCCAGATGAGCGATGGCGCGCTCATGAACATGGGATTGATCAACTGAAACGTATTTCCGACCAGCTCCCAGAGAGCCAGGAAAATGATAACCGCAACGCTGCCGAGAATCTTTTTCTCCTGGTTCAGGTAGAATTTGTAGAGGTTTGAGGCTTCCGCAACCTTCACGTCGAGCAACAATTCCTGAGTGGATTCGTTTTGATCAGCCATGATTGGTATCCTTTCGTAGTTTGTTTGTGAGTTTTGGACCGTGTGGATCAGCGCCGCTTTCATGGTGAGTAGCCGTGGTCGATCTTTCGATGAGGCTCTGAAGTATTTTTACGAACTTCGGTCCGGTAGACTGCAATTCCTGCAGGTGGTGGAGTGAAAGTGTTTTGAGGAACTCTTCGCCATCATGGGTGAGCTTGACGAAAACTTGCCGGCGATCATCGGTTGCCCGCAAGCGGGAAAGGAAGCCTCTGTCGACCAGCCGATCGATCAGCTCAACGGTGCTGTGATGCTGGAGCTGCATTCGTTCTGCCAGGACGCCAATGGTTGGCTTGAAGCCGCCAGGGAGCCCTCTCACCGCTAAGAGGAGCTGGTGCTGTTGCGGCTCGATGCCGGCTTCTCGAGCGGCGTTTTCGCTGAAACGCAAGAAGCGGCGGATCTGGTAGCGCAGCTCTGCCATCGCTTTGAAGTCAGGAGTTTTTGGCGTCCGCATAGAATATCGCCTTACGATTATATCGTATAGCGATATACCTAGGCGCTGTCAAGGTAGTGGTTCAGTTTGGGAAAGATCTCTCACTTTGTTCGAGATGACACATGGCTGATGTAGTTGTCATTCCGAGCAAAGCGAGGAATCTTTCTCGGTTTTAAGAGTCATGGTGGAGTGAAAATGAACCACTGCCGGTATCAAGCATGAGTGGGATGTACGCTAATGTAGCGTCATTCGAACGGAGTGAGAAAATTTTTGCTGGTTGGATTTGATCAAGATCCCTCACTTCGTTCGGCATGACAATCAGTCATTCCGAGCGACAGCGATGAATCGTTCTTTGCCATAGAGAGAACCACTTATTGGTCGTGGTTCAGTCTCGCAAACATTTGTAGGGGCGATACCCTTAATGATCGCCCGTCCCAGAGGGCAGACACAGGGGTCTGCCCTACATTGATGGTCGTTGAAATCGAAATGACCCACTACCTATTTATTCTCAGGTTGACTTTGGTCATATTTTCTTTTACTAACTGTACTTCAAGAAATTCCTATGAAATATGCGGTAATTAGAACGGGCGGTAAGCAATACCGCGTGTCTGAAGGGGACGTCGTCAAAGTCGAAAAGCTTCCCGGCGAGGTAGGCGAGAAGATTACTTTGGCCGATGTGCTTTTTGTCGGCGGCGATGGCGAGGTCAAAATCGGCTCCCCCTTGGTATCAAATGCGACGGTTGCCGGCGAGATTGTCGGCCAGATTCGCGCTAAGAAAGTGCGCGTTTTCAAGAAGAAGCGACGAAAGAGTTACAGCCGGCAGCAAGGCCACAGGCAGTACCAAACAGCTTTAAAAATTACCTCAATCGAAGCTTAGTCGACGGAGTCATACGATGGCACATAAGAAAGCGGGGGGTAGCTCTCGAAACGGGCGCGACAGTCAAGGTCAACGACGTGGAGTAAAGGTCTTCGGCGGAGAAACGGTGCGAGCCGGAAATATCATCGTGCGCCAAGTCGGCACGCGCATTCACCCGGGTAAAAACGTTGGTATGGGGCGGGACTACACGCTATTCGCATTGATCGACGGCGTGGTACGCTACGAGCGAAAGGACAAGGAGAGAAAGCGAGTTACTGTATTGCCAGCACAGTGACGATGCGCTCTCGCGACGGAAAAGCCCCTTTCGGGGCTTTTTTTTTGCCCGGGAGAAGCGGATTATAAGAAATACGAAAATAGCAAAGCGCAGAGAATGCTGACTGCTGAATCCTGAATTCTATCCTGCCATGAAATTTATCGATGAAGTAAAGATTCGCGTGATTGCCGGAGATGGCGGGCGCGGGTGTGTGAGCTTTCGCCGGGAGAAGTTTGTGCCGCGC
>DASXSW010000330.1:0-3411 GCA_036505755.1 Binatia bacterium
GTACGGTGGTTCTCGGTGGGCTGATCGGTATCCTCGCGGGCTACGTCGGTGGAGTTTTAGATAATGCGCTCATGCGACTTGTCGATACCATCTACACTATCCCGCGAATCGTGTTACTGCTGGTGCTTTCGAAGTTGGCCGGGCCAGGATTGTTGAACATCATCATCATTCTTGTCGCCCTCGAGTGGACCAACGCGGCACGCCTTGCGCGCAGTGCGGTCTTATCCTTTCGCGAGCAGGAGTTTGTTCTTGCCGCGCGATGTCTGGGAGCATCGCGTTGGCGCGTCATGCTGCGCCACTTGTTGCCGAACTCGCTCGCGCCCCTGATCGTCGCCGCCACGCTCGATGCAGGCGCGGCGATTCGTGCCGAAACGACCTTGAGCTTCTTGGGCCTTGGCATTCAGCCGCCGACACCGAGTTGGGGCAACTTACTCACCAACGCAGCAACGAATATTTTCATCGCGCCTCTGCAAGTTTTTCTTCCCGGGCTTTTCATTTTCTTTGCCTTGATGAGTTTCAATCTGCTCGGCGACGCGTTGCGTGACGCTCTAGATCCGCGCCTGGCCGAGCGCGGCAGGTGACGTACTCATGACGCAAACGGCAATTATTGCTTGGTCGTGCTCAAGCTCTGCAAGAAGCCCGACGTCTTGAGAAACTCCGCGAATGAATTGTCGATAAAATCAGCAGCGCGCGCGTCTTTTGCTCGCGGGAACTCTTTTTCGTCGAGATACATCAATTGGCCTTGTAT
The DNA here is from genome assembly GCA_036505755.1 of Binatia bacterium. GTDB lineage: Bacteria > Desulfobacterota > Binatia > UBA9968 > UBA9968 > DP-20. The sequence goes on from DASXSW010000330.1 coordinate 749, forward strand.
CGGCTCGGTAAGCACTGCAAGGTTCGCGTCCCAATACGGCGCGAACTGCTCATAGGTGCCGTCGATGATTTTCACGTCGTCGGTGTCGGTGAACTTGCCGATGGCCTTTTTGGCCACGGCGGGATTCTGCCGCGATAACATCGTCGCTTCCGCCACGGCCTTGAGAAAAGCATAGAGTGAGTTGGGATTGGCTTTGATGATTCGCTCGGTGGTGCCGAACGCAAGATGAAGGCCGGGAACATTGCTTTGCGCGATATCGATCAACAGACTGAGCCCGGCGTCGCGCGCCTTTAGAGTATTGGGGGCGGACAGCGTTCCCGCCGACGTCTTACCTCCCATGACCGCCGTCAGAACAGCCGGGATCGTTTGGACGTAGAGGAAGCTCACATCTTTATCGGAAATCACGCCGGTTTTCTTGAGCGCTTCGCGCGTGGCGATCTCGGTCGAAGTGCGCGGCGTCGTGACCGCGATGGTCTTGCCCTTGAGCTCGGCCAGAGAGCCGATCCCCTTACCGCCCCACAATTGGAAAATAAATCGTTGCAGCGAGCCGCCGATATATTTTACCGGCACGTTTTGTAAACGCGCATTGACAAGATCAGGCCCTGAGGAGATCACGTCGACCTCGCCGGCAACCAATGCTTGCAGCGCGACTTGCGAGTTGAGAAGCTTTAAGCTCGCATCGAGACCGTGCTTTTTGAAAAGCCCTGCTTGTTGCGCGACCCATAACGGCGTAAACGCGCCGCTGGCTTGGGTATAGGAGAGCGTGAAGCTGTTTTTCTCCGGCTTGCCGCCCAGCTGTGCCGCTGCGGGAGATGGCAAAGCACAGAAGGCGCAAACCAGAGCGGGGAAAATCCAACATCGCCACAAATCACCCGCTCGGCTCCGCGCTTTCATCCGCATATGCCACCTCCTATTTTTGCGTCTGGATAGCAGATGAGCTTGCCGCCCGTCAAACCGGCGACCAGAGTTTTCAGACGAGATCGATTCTCGCCGAAGCCCAGAATTTCACCCTGAAGCTGATAGTCATTGACAGCAAAGCGTCTCTCTTTATAGATTTCCTGAGGAAGAGCAGATCGATAGCGAGCGCGACGGAGGAAGCAAGCAATGACAGAAAGTAAAGCAGAAAACGTGGGACAAAGCGCGTATCAAAAATTGCTCGATGATTTGCCGCGCACCGGGCCGGGCACCCGCGGCGGCGAGATGTTGCGCCGTTATTGGCACCCGGTTTGTTTGTCAGCCAACCTCACGGACATACCCATCGCCGTCAGGATATTGTGCGAAGACTTAGTGGTGTTTCGGGACGGCAAAGGACGCCCGGGATTGTTGGGCATTCACTGCCCGCATCGGCTGGCGTCCTTGGAGTATGGTCAAGTACGCGAAGACGGGTTGATGTGCTCCTATCACGGCTGGAGATACGATACTCAGGGCCGCTGCATCGACCAGCCTTTGGAGCCACGCGACAGCGATCTCAAAAGTAAGATTCGCCATCTTTGGTATCCTGTCGAAGAGTGGGGAGGCGTCATCTGGACCTACATGGGACCGGAGAAAGAGAAGCCACCGCCGTTGCAAAAAATCGATGTCCTCGCTCGCACCGACGGAGACGTTAAGCTGGTAGACGGCGATGTGCGGAACTATAATTATCTCAACTGGATGGAAAATTTCGCCGACATGGGCCATGCCGTGGTGCTCCATGGCCTGCAGATTAGGGACGTGCCGGAAGAACTCAAACCCTATAACGACTACAGCATAAAAGACTGGACGCCGTTGCCGCTGGAGCACGTGGAGACGGACTTCGGCATGAAGACAGTCGCCGTGCTCGACACCGGTGATCCGGAAATAAAATTCGTCAACACATGGAGCATGGCCATGCCGATCCACTGGAGATTTTCCGGGATCAGATCCGGATTTCCTCCTGATTTTACCGATGAACGGCAAGAAGGCGGCGGGATGATACGGATCATCGACGACACTCACTTCGAGCTGATTCGCTATAATTTGTTCCGGAATGGAAATTTTCCAGGGCCGATCGTGTTCGGGCTTCCGCCGGGCTTAAAAGGCACGACTGAGAAAAAAGCGCACGATAAACGACGGTACTCCGGATGGGAAGGAGTGCCGGCGCTGGAAGATTTAGTCTTGCAGGAGTCGCAAGGGGACATTCCCGAGCGTCGACTCGAGCATCTCGGCACATCCGACCGCGGCGTCATCATGATGCGACGAATATGGCACAAGGCGATAGAAGATGTTGCCACGGGAAAAGACCCCAAAGGGGTGGATCGAAAACAAAATGGCATGCTCGAAGTGGACACCTTTCATGGCCACGTCAAAGTCAATGAGCTCAAAATAGGTCCGGAGAACATGCCTTCGTCGCGAGACGGGCAGGGGCTTATTCGGGATAAGGAAGGTAAGTTGGTGTTTGGTGAGCCATCCTAATAACTGACAGTTTTTTTGACGGAGGTCTTTATGAAAAAATTTCGCATAGAGCCGCACGGGCGCCTTCAGGAGTGGGTCGCTGACGAAAAGGGATACTTCAAGGACGAAGGATTGGACTACGAGTTTTTAACTTCATATGCGACGCAGTCGTCCGGATACGCGCTCGTCCAATCCACCGAGTCCGCCGCACCGGAAGTAAAACGCGGGGCCTTCGAAAATATGGAGAAAGGTCG
>DASXSW010000331.1:0-2533 GCA_036505755.1 Binatia bacterium
CCGGCGCAGCGGCTACGCGAGCAAGACCAAGACGGCGTCGACGCCGAGATCCTCTACACCCATCCTTCTTATATGAGCTCTTGGCGCGGCATCAGCGATGACGAACCGTACCTTGCTTTGATTCGCGCCTACAATTCTTGGCTCATCGAAGAGTATTGCTCCTTCGCGCCCGATAGATTGATCGCCATGGGCGTGATCCCGGACACCGGCGTCAACGACGCCATCGCCGAGCTCGAGTTCTGCGCGCGCGCCGGCTACAAAGGCGTCTGTCTCTACAAGTTCCCCAGCGGCAAAGGCTACGCGCTTCCCGAAGACGATCGCTTTTGGGCGGCGGCCGTTGAACTCGGCATGCCGGTTACTGCGCACACCAACGGCGGCACGACGAGATTCTCTCGAGAAGGCCCGGTCTACCGCTACAGCGAAACGCCGGATCGAGCCGCCCCCGGTCGCGATCCGGTGAGCTTGCTCGTCCGTTTCACCAGCGATAATGCGTTGGCGCCGTTACAGCTCGCCTTCGCGGGCGTGTTCGATCGATTTCCAAAGTTACGCGTCTACTGGGCCGAGACACAGGTCGGCTGGCTGCCTTACTGTCTCTCGCAAATCGACGATAACTACGAGCGCAATCGCTACTGGGCAGAGCGCGATTGGGGTATGCAACCGCTCAAGTGCAAGCCAAGTGAGTATCTGCGCGAGCGCAACCTCTGGGGGTTCATGAAAGATCCGCTCGGTGTTCGGCTGCGTCACGACGTCGGCGTTAAAGCATTACTGTGGGGGAGCGACTTTGCCCACGCCACCGGCGATTGGCCGGAATCGCGCCGGGTCATCGACGAAACTTTTGTCGGCGTCCCGGCGGAAGAGCGTTACGCCATGCTGGCGGGAAACGCGATTGAGTTTTTTCATCTCAAAGAGACCGTGCCGGAAGTGAGCGACCTCATCCGCGCGGCGTAAACATAACTGGAACAGCTTGCTCGGAGTCGGTATTAGGAAAAGAATCGCTCATAACGCAATTCCGTTCGCCCTGAGCTCGTCGAAGGGCTCCCGGATTTGAGTACCCATATCAAATCCCAGGAAGAAGCGTACATGAGAGAGTCAATGCGAACATGAGTTTTTGGGTTTACATTTTGCGCTGTGGCGATCGTTCTTATTACACCGGCCATACGGACAATCTGGAGGAGAGTATAGCGAAACACCGGTCTCGCAAACTGCCCGGATACACCTCCACGAGACTTCCAGTAGAGCTGCGCTTCTCGGAAGAGTTTCCTACTCGGGAAGAGGCTCTAGCCTGCGAACGCCAAATCAAAGGTTGGAGCCGCGAAAAGAAGGAAGCGCTCATGCGACGAGATTGGGCCGAAATATCTCGATTGGCCCATCGAGGTCGCACGTCGAGAGCCTCAGTGCCCGTCGTCAGCGGGGTTCGTCCTTCGACGAGCTCAGGACGAACGGGGTCGAAGACGTGACCGGTCCATCTAACTCCGACGATATCGATCTATCAGACATCACGATGAAGCACTTATTTGCAAAGATCCTGTCAGCGATTTTTCTCTGTTTAGTTCCTCTTGCTATTTTCGCTGCCGAATCGGGCGGCCAGCGCGGCGAATGGGAAAAAACCGTTGAGGCAGCCAAGAAAGAAGGCCAGCTTACGGTTTATCATTGGGGCACGCCGTTGATGCTCGATGCGGGCGCGTTTCAGAAAGCTTATCCTGAAATAAAAGTGACCACCGTCACCGCGATGGGGACCGACCTCATGCAGCGCATCCTCGCCGAACGGCGGGGAGATAAATTTATTCCGGATGTCTATATCGCCGGCATCGCGTCGATGGTGGTGCTGCAAAAGGCGAAAACTTTCGATCCGATCAAAAGCGCGTTGCTACTGCTCGAGGTAAGCGACGAGTCGAAGTGGTGGCGCGGCAGACATACCTACGGCGACGCCGAACGGAGCCACATCTTCACGTTTACCAAAAGTCCGGACTACGGCAGCATCGGATTTAACTCCAAGCTGGTCGACCCTACCGAGTTCCGCTCCTATTGGGATTTTCTCCACCCGAAGTGGCGCTCGAAAATCACGGTGCAAGATCTGCGCGGCGGCGGACCGGGTTCCACGCCGTTACGCTTCATGTACTACAACGCGGATTTGGGACCTAAATTCCTGCGCCTGCTCTATAGCGGCATGGACGCCACGCTCTACCGCGACAACCGCCTGGCCCTCGATTGGCTTGGCAGCGGCAAGTTTTCCCTGGCATTCTTCGTTCAGAAAGTAGAAGAAGCGGAGGCCAAGGGGTTGCCCGTCGTGCAATTCAGGCAGGCTATTAAGGAAGGCGTCGGCCTGTCATCCCGCGTCGGCCACATGGCCCTGCTCAACCGTGCACCCCATCCGAACGCGGCAAGAGTTCTCATCAACTGGTACCTATCCCGCGAAGGACAAGATCTCTTCCAGAAACTCCAGATCGGCGCCCATGATCCGGCGGATTCGCTAAGGATCGATATCGCGAAACAACAGATTCCCGCCGCCGACCGCCGCCAAGACGGCGTCAAA
>DASXSW010000332.1:0-7100 GCA_036505755.1 Binatia bacterium
TCCGGGACCTTGGAATCCGAAGCTATGCGCGCGAAGGCAGTGGAGGTGGCAAAGGGCGCCCAGGTCGGTGTCATCGTCACTAACAGGATCAGCGTGAGGCAACGCCAGTCGAATCGCACGCCTCTTCCGGAAAAGACCTTCCTAATATGAACGACCGCACTCTCTTTGGACCTGAATAGATTGCCCTTGTCGGCAATGGTCGCCGCTCTTTCATGGGGACATCACGCTAAAGCGGCACGCCGGTTGCTGATCGAGTAGCCAGAAACTAGAAGGAGGACAGAACGATGCCCAATGCAGTGCAAATGATCCGACAAGACCATAGAAAAGTCGAAGGTTTGTTTAAGAAATTCGATCGGGCGAAAAACAGCGGAGCCAAGAAACGCATCGCCGATCAGGTCACACAGGAGCTGGAAGTACATACAACATTGGAAGAGGAAATCTTCTACCCCGCGGTGCGAAACGAGCTCGGCGACGAGGAAATGATCGACGAGGCCAATAAGGAGCACCAACAGGCGAAAGAAATCATCCAAGAGCTCAAGACAATGGACAGCGAAGACGATCATTTGGAAGAGAAATTTGCCGAGCTGGTGGAGTGCATCAAACATCACGTAGAAAAAGAAGAAAACGAGATGCTGCCGAAGGCAAAAGAAAGTGCCATGGATTTGACGGACTACGGTAAGCAAATGCGTGAGCGCAAGGCAGAGCTCACGGGAAAAACCCAAACCAAAAGCTCGAGATCCAAATCAGGGCGTAAAGCGAAAGCGAAATCAAAACGACGCCGTTCACGGCGCGCGGCTTAAGCACTAGCCGGTCGCCGTGAACGCCATCGAGCGCTCAGGATAAACTTCGTCGAAGGAACGCAAAGGGCGCAAGAAATCTTCTGGCGTTGTTGCCGTCATGGCGCGGTGAAAAGTTTAAAGGAGGTACCATGGGCATACTAGGATGGATCTTTTTTGGATTACTCGTAGGTGCGGTGGGCAAGTTGCTCATGCCCGGACGCGATCCCGGCGGCTTTGTAGTGACCATTCTGCTGGGCATCGCGGGGGCGCTGGTGGGCGGTTTTCTGGGTCGCACGCTCGGGATGTACCGGGAAGACGATCCGATCGGCTTTATCATGGCCGTGTTGGGTGCCATCGTCTTATTGGTTTTGTATCGACTAACGTTTGCGCGCCGATCGATTTGAAAAAGAGGCGAATTGCGGTTGAAGAGGGTTTAGCCGCAAATGTGACATAAAAATCTCTGCGTACTCGGTGATCTCTGCGGTGATTCCTACTTCAGGCTCTTGGCTTTGCCGCGAGCGTCGTTGTGGTGAAATCTGTCTTTCCCTTTTTGTTGCATTCTTGGCGTCGTGAACTCCGTGCTGAAACAAAAGGTAATTGGCTTCAGTGCGTCGCGGATGGCTGATCGGATGTTTCGGCAAAAGCACTTGGGCGTGTCTCTTTTTTGGTTAGACGCAGCAGTGGTATGACTTCGAAACAAACACGTCCCGCTTTTGAAATGCATTGACAAAGCGGGTTATCAACTTTGGGACGGCCGTTTCGCAGGAATAAAAAGATAGTTTAACGGTTTCGTTGCATCTCAACCAAAAATTGCGTGGCATAGCCCTTGCTGATTTTCATAACTGGGCGAGTATTTTTAACACAAGGGTTTTAAAAAAGGAGGCAGTAATGAAGAACTCTCGTTTAGCAATATTGTCGAGTCTTGCTTTTGGCGCAGCAGTGATTGTCAACGCGCCGTACGCTTGGTCACAGGCCAGTCCAGGCGAGACTGGCGGAGAAAAAAGCGGCAGCGAGAACCGAGTGCAAAAACCTACAGATCCACCGATGAGCGGCGGGCAGTCCACGCCAGGACAGGCGGGCGTATCGCGCAGCGAGGGAACGGGAATGCAAAGCGGAACGGAGCGCCGGACGGCCGGCGGCCAGTGGTCGAAGGACAAGGTCAAGGCGATCCAAGAAGCGCTAAAGACTAAAGGGTTTGACCCGGGTACGGCAGACGGCGTGGTGGGACCAAAAACGAACCAGGCATTACGCGACTTTCAGAAGTCGAATAATCTTCAAGCGACCGGGCGGATCGACGACAAGACCGCTAGTGCTCTCGGCGTCGAAGCAGGAAGCATGGGTAGCTCGTCGTCATCTTCAATGGGCAAAGAATCGACTAGCGGCAGCCGGGGAACGAGTGGCCGATCTTCGAGTTCATCGGAGGAAAAGACCGGTAGCGACCCAGCAACGGGTGGTGCACGCGGAGGAACGACGACCAACCCGCCATCCAAGCCAACAGGTCGGGAATAGCGACCTGCAGTTCACGCTGGTACACGAAAAGACGTAACAGTAAGGGCGGCTATAGGCCGCCCTTACTGTATTGACTCATGATACCGTTCGGCCGCTGAACGGGTTAAATGTCATTCCAACGAAGCGCGGACAAGGAGACGAATCGAAAGTAGTGGGCTACTCGCCTGCTACTGAAGGGTTTGTTTCGACGGTTATTTTTGAGATCGCTTCTAGCTAGCCCACCGGCTTTCTCCAGTCGTGATGCTCGAGGTCTGGCCAGTAATCCAACTCATGGAGCGATTCGAGAATTGCGCCCAGGAGCTCCTCCGAAGTATTGGTGAGGCGTTCCTTGGCGCTTTCTTGAAAGAGTCGTGTGTCCTGCTCCCAGCGGCGTAGGACGTCGATTTTCTGTTGACGCGAAAACGTGGGATTGACGACGACTTCCTTCGGCTCGACAAATACTGCAGCGGGATTAACCAGCGCTTGTTTTAAGTTTTTCACAATCCTGTCTCCATCATGGGGTGCAGTGGACGAGACTTAACTGTTATGTCAGCGCGGAGGCAAGTACAAGTCATTTTCCTGTAGGCAAGAAGCGCGGCGCGCTGCCGCGCTTTGCCGTCACCGGGGTGCAGACGATCTCACCCGCCTATTAAACGTCGTCGTAGCAACACGAATGCCATCGTCCTTCGTCTGTTTTTTCCATTAGCAAGGTTAGGAAAAAGATTCGGACGGCTTCAAAGAACCTCATCCATGAGCGGAAATCCTCAATAATATCAAACCCCTCCGTTCAAGCTCGGACGGCCTCTGAGCGCGGTCGAAGGACTCCGACAGAGTTTTCAGCGATCTGCTAGGCGATTTATGGGGTGAACCAGCTAGAGAATTGTCTCGGAGCCGCGACATTGGCGTAACCGTTTTAGTGTCCTGTTTCCGAAATCCGTTGAATAACTCGGGCATTATCCCCGGACACGGTCCTCGTTGGATATTCCCCTTTTGAGAGTATGGCTCGCGCCGAATATTTGTTATGCTGGCCAAATACACTGCCAAGGCGATACCGAACACGCATAGTTTAATGGCTGCGCTCGCGCCGGCTGAACAAAGCAACAAGGCGCGGGCGGTGGCGATTTCATGGATTCGTTCGTTTGGCGGCTACGGCGGAGGCTACCACATTATGGAAGACATCATCCGTCTCACCGATAACTACTACATCGTTGCCACGGCCTCGACCACCGATGAAGTCCGGGTGCTGAAACAGGGCGACAGCTTCGGCGTGTTCGACCGCAGCGGCGATATCCAACCGACCGGCCTGGGGGAGCAGGGGATTTACCATGAGGGGACGCGATTTCTTTCGCTGCTCACGTTCCGTTTGGGTAACCTTCGGCCCTTTCTGTTGAGCTCAACGATTAAGAAAGACAATCTTCTGTTCACCGTCAATTTGACCAATCCAGACGTCTATGTCGATGGCAACGTTATATTGCGGCGCGGCGATCTGCATATCTTTCGCACCAAGTTCATCTGGCAGGCGACCTGCTTCGAAACACTAGAGCTCATCAACTACAGTCTTTCTCCCGTGGAATTGTTTTTTACGCTGCAGTTTGACACGGACTTCGCGGATATCTTCGAGGTGCGCGGGATCAAGCGCAGGGCGCGCGGGCGGCGGTTGGCGGATGAGGTCGAAGCAGATCGTGTCGCGCTCGGTTACGAGGGATTAGACGGCGTTGTGCGTCGTACCGACATCGCATTCTTTCCCGCGCCGGAAAAATTATCGCCTTTCGAGGCGCAGTTTCACAGGATTCTCTCGCCGGGCAAACAGCAGCATTTCGAAATTACCTACGCTTTCGCGATCGATAAGCGGCTTCCGAGCCGCCGGTCGCTGAGCACGGCGCTGGAGGAAGCCCAGCGAGCCACGGATTCATGCAAAGCGGACGAGTGCCTGGTGCGAACGTCGAATCCTGAATTCAACGTCTGGCTTGATCGATCGGCGGCCGATTTACACATGATGTTCACGGATACCGGATGCGGCCTTTATCCCTATGCCGGAGTGCCATGGTTCAGCACGCCTTTCGGTCGCGATGGCATTCTCACGGCCCTGTCGTTCCTGTGGATCAATGACTACGTCGCCAAAGGCGTATTGCAGTATTTGGCGGCATATCAAGCAACGCAGATTATCCCTGAAAAGGACGCCACGCCCGGAAAAATTCTGCACGAGGCTCGGCAGGGTGAAATGGCTGCGCTCGAGGAGATTCCATTCGGCCTCTATTATGGGAGCACTGATGCTACGCCGTTATTCGTCATGCTCGCCGGGGCGTATTTCGGCCGCACGGGAGATCTCGAATTCATTAAATCGATCTGGCCGCAGATCAACGCCGCCCTTGAATGGATCGACAATTACGGCGATGTGGACGGCGACGGCTTTGTCGAATCAGTCCGCCAGTCTTCGCGCGGGTTGGTACAGCAGGGTTGGAAAGATTCGTCGGATTCGATTTCGCACGAAGACGGTACGCTGCCCCAAGGACCGATCGCCCTATGCGAGGTTCAGGCGTATGTTTACGGTGCCAAAGAGGCGGCAGCACGACTTGCCAACAGTCTTGGTCAATTCGGGCGCGCGAGCGCGCTGCTCAATGAAGCGCGGGCGCTGCGCGAAAAATTCAATGAATCGTTCTGGTGCGAGAAGCTTTCCACCTACGCGATTGCTCTCGATCAGGACAAGCGTCCGTGCCAAGTGGTGGCTTCCAACGCCGGCCACTGTCTCTTCACCGGCATCGCCAGTGATGAATACGCTCGCCGGATCGCGGATACCCTATTGAGTGACGAATGCTTTTCCGGGTGGGGCGTGCGAACGTTGAGCACCCGAGAAGTGCGCTACAATCCTATGTCGTATCACAATGGTTCGGTGTGGCCACACGACAACGCGATCGTGGCGGCGGGCCTGGCAAACTACGGCTTCAAGGAGGCGACCAATCGAATTCTGACCGGGCTCTTCGATGCCAGTTTGTCCTTCGATCTGCATCGTCTGCCGGAGCTTTTCTGCGGATTTCCACGGCGAGAGGGCGAGGGGCCGACGCATTATCCGGCGGCGTGCGCGCCGCAGGCCTGGGCGGCGGCATCGGTATTCTCGCTATTGCAAGCGTGCCTCGGGTTGTCCATTGATGCGAGCAGATCCCGGGTTACCTTCGCGGCTCCCCAGTTGCCGCCGTTTATCGAGGAAATCCACGTTAAAAACCTTAGAGTCGGTCAAGGCTCACTGGATCTGGAAATCGACCGCGACTTTCGAGGTATTGGCGTTGTGCGGCGCGACGGTGATGCCAATATCATGCTCCGATAATATTACACCGTTGTGTAGGGGCGCGCCTTGCCCTAGAGCCGTGAAGAGTCTGAGACGAATCCGCCACGCGAGCTGGTTTGAGATTCAGTTGTTCAGCAGCCGCTGGTAAATGGCCACGTATTCCTCCGCCATGCGCGTAGCGCTGAAGCGTTCTTCGAAGCGATGCCGGCACAGGGCGCGGTCCAGAGTTTTGATCTTGAACACAGCTTTCGTCGCCGCGTCAAGATCATCGACGACAAAGCCAGTCACGCCGTCATCGACAAGTTCGGGCACCGAGCCACAACGATAAGCAATGACCGGCGTACCGCACGCCATTGCTTCGATGAGCACTAGTCCGAATGGTTCCGGCCAATCGATGGGAAATAGCAGAGCGGAAGCGTGGGCGAGAAGCTCTTGTTTATCAGCGTCGCCCACTTCGCCGACAGATTCCACGAGATGTTTGTCCAGTGGTTTGATCGTTTCCTCGAAATATTGGCGATTCGCTTCGTCCAATTTTGCCGCGCATTTAAGCGGCATGTCCGCTCGCTGGGCAATCTCGACGGCGCGGTCGAAACGTTTTTCGGGTGCGATTCGTCCGAGAAAAACCAGATATTCTCCCGGTTCGGTGCGTGGTTGATAGAGATCCAACGGCAGCCCATGATAAACGGTTCCCTGCCAATTGGCCCAAGCCCAGGGGAGGCGCTGCGCGTTGGAAATCGATACGACCGGTATTTCACTGAATTTCTTGTGGAGCAAGTTTAAATCCGGCAGGTCGAGGCGCCCATGCAGTGTCGTCAAATGCGCTGTGTTCTGCCTCTGTGAGAACGGAAAATGGAGATAGTCGATGTGAAAATGAATGACGTCAAAGTCATTGGCGCGCGCGAACACTTCCTCGAGTAAGACAAAATGATGAGCCAGGGGATCATTGACCTGATCATCCAAACGCAAGGAACTCTCGGAACACGCCACCAGACGTGCTTGCGTTACCGAGTCACCGCTGGCGAACAACGTGACGTCATGTCCTTGCCGCACCAGCTCTTCAGTGAGATAGGACACCACGCGCTCTGTGCCGCCGTATAAAAGCGGCGGCACGCTCTCATGAAGCGGTGCAACCTGTGCGATTCTCATGTCATGTTCTGGCCGGTCGGTTAAGGTCGTATAAGTCGCCGAATAGAAGCGGTGTGCTGAACGCGCCGACGCGGCCGAGTTGACGGAGCACAAGTGGTGCGACTCGGATCGTCCCGATGCCTGGAGTGGAAAATGCGATGCTAGCGCTGCTGCTTGGCTCCGCCGTTAATTTCGGCGGAGCCAAGCAACTATGAAATTGCAAGAACAGCCGCGGTCTTCAGCGCCTTCAAATTCGCCCCATCAAGGCAAAAACCAGTACGATGACCAAGATCAGACCGAGAAGTCCACTGGGTCCATAGCCCCAGCCGCTGCTATACGGCCAGGTCGGTAGGGCACCGACTAGCAACAGAACCACAAGAATTAAAACTAGTAACGACATATATACCTCCTTCGTCGAATAACCA
>DASXSW010000333.1:0-12439 GCA_036505755.1 Binatia bacterium
AGCCTCGGATCGACCGTCACGAATCGCTTCCCGACACTTATCCATGAGCCGTTGATAAAAGTAAAGATTGTGCAGGCTATTTAACTGCGAAGAGAGAATTTCCCCAGCCATGTACAGATGACGCAAATAACCGCGCGAGAAATTGCGGCAACAATAACAACCGCAGGCTTCATCCAGCGGCCGCGGATCGCCACCAAACTCCGCGCGTTTGATATTCAGCCTTCCTTGGAAAGTAAACAGTGTGCCATTGCGCCCGTTGCGAGTGGGAATGACGCAATCGAACATATCGTAGCCGGCGCGGACGGCACTGACGATGTCTTGCGGCCGGCCCACGCCCATCAAATAACGCGGGTGGGTCTCCGGCAATAATTCGACGGTAAAATTGCCGATGGCATGGAGCTTTTCCTCGCCTTCGCCGACGCCTAGTCCGCCTACGGCAAAGCCGTCGAAAGGCATTCGCGTCATTGCGTCGACGCACCATCGGCGTAAGTCTTGGAACAACCCGCCTTGAATGATGCCGAACATCAGCTGGCCTGGCGCGCTGCGGGCGCGGAAGGAGCGCTCGGCCCAGCGAATCGTCCGCGCGGTGGACGCATGAACATAATCACGCGGCGCATCGTGAGGAATGCATTCATCGAGCACCATCGCGATGTCGCTGTCCAGTGCCTCCTGGATTGCGATCGCCTTGTCAGGAGTAAGCAAATGAGTCGCACCGTCCAAGTGCGACTGAAAACGTACGCCTTCTTCGGTGATCTTGCGCGTCGCGCCTAAACTGAAGACCTGGAAACCCCCGCTGTCGGTCAATATCGGCCCGTCCCAACCCATGAAGCGGTGCAAGCCGCCCAGTTGGCGGATCAATTCGTGGCCGGGCCGCAAGTAGAGGTGATAGGTGTTGCCGAGCACGATCTGACAGCCCATCTCCCGCAAATCTCGCGGCAACACCGCTTTGACGGTTCCCTGCGTTCCGACCGGCATGAAGCAGGGGGTTTCGACAGCGCCGTGGGCCGTCACGAGGCGACCAAGGCGGGCATTGGTATCGGGATCTTTTCTGATGACGGTGAAATGACTGGACATTGTTCAATTTTTCGATTTTGGATTTTCGATTACCGGACTAAGATTAGGAAGCTGGAAGAAGGGTCTTTGACAGCCACGAGTTTTTCAATCCAAATTCTGCAATCCAAAATTCTAGAGAATCAGCATCGCATCGCCATAGCTGTAGAACCGATATTTCTTTTCGATCGCTTCTCGATAAGCCCGGCGGACGAGATCCAAGCCCGCAAACGCTGCAACGAGGACCAATGGTGTCGAGCCGGGCAAGTGAAAGTTCGTGATCAGCGCGTCCAGAACGCGAAACGAATCACCCGGGCGGATGTAAAGTCGGGCGATGCCCTCGTCTGCGACGATCCTGCCTTTCTGAAGCGCGATCCATTCGAGCGCTCGCGTGGTCGTCGAACCGACTGCCACCACGCGACCGCGCCTTTGCTTGGTGCGATTAATTTTGTCCGCAGATGCCGCCCTGAGACTGTACCGCTCCCCCTCCATGCGGTGGTTTTCGATCTCGGCTTCGCGCAGTGGCTGAAAAGTACCCGGCCCGACGTGGAGGGTCAACAGTGTGCGCTCGATGCCTTTCGCTCCCAGTTTCGCGAACAGCTCCGGCGTGAAGTGAAAACCCGCCGTCGGTGCCGCAATGGCTCCCGATTGCGCGGCATACACCGTCTGATAGCGCTCCCAATCCAGTGTCTCCGTGGCGCGCTGGCGCCGCACATAGGGCGGCAACGGTGGTTCGCCGAGAGCTTTGAGTTGCTCGCTGAACTCGCCGTCGTGATGAAACTCGAGCCCAAAACGGCCACGCCCCAGATCACCGATCACCTGGGCGGTCATGCGCTCGCTAAAATTGAGCACGCCGCCGACCTGCGGCTTTTTCGCGGCGTCCACCAGAGCGATCCACAAGCTGCGGTCCGCGTCCGGAAATCGCTCCAGCAACAGCACTTCGACCTTACCACCGCTGTCTTTTTTCCCACGCAGGCGCGCGGGAAAAACTTTCGTATCGTTGAGCACCAAGAGATCGCCCGAGTCGAGAAACTCGCCGAGGTCGGAAAAAATGCTGTGAACCATCTCACCCGTGGCGCGGCGGAGCACGAGCAAACGCGACTTTTCGCGCTCGCGGCTGGGGAATGCCGCGATCAGGGATTTGGGAAGTTCATAAGTGAATTCTTCAAGATTCATGAACAACTGCGTATAAGGGTACGCATGCCTACCCCTACCATGATTGAAACGGATCGATGCGAGCGGGTCTTTCGACAGGTTGGGCTATGTCTGATCGTTTCTCTTGAGGAACGGCGTCAGCAAATCGATAGGCACGGGAAAAATCGTCGTCGAATTTTTCTCCGACGCGACTTCCACCAGGCTCTGGAGAAAACGCAGCTGCAACGCCATCGGCTGTTTGCCGATGACTTCGGCCGCATCGGCCAACTTTTGCGAGGCCTGAAACTCGCCATCGGCATGAATAACCTTGGCACGCCGCTCGCGCTCGGCTTCAGCCTGCTTTGCCATTGCTCGTTGCATTTCCTGCGGCAAGTCGATGTGCTTGAGTTCGACCAAGACAACCTTGATCCCCCAGGGATCGGTTTGTTGATCGAGAATTTCTTGAATACGGCTGTTGATTCGTTCTCGTTCCGCCAACAGCTCGTCGAGCTCGGCTTGGCCGCACACACTGCGTAAAGTCACCTGGGCCAACTGCGAAGTCGCGAAGAGATAATTTTCAACTTCAATAACCGCCCGGCTTGGTTCGAGCACGCGGAAATAGAGCACCGCGTTCACTTTTACCGAAACGTTGTCGCGTGTAATCACGTCCTGCGGCGGAATGTCCATGGTCACCGTGCGCAGGTCCATTTTGACCATTTTCTCGATTCCCGGAATGATATAGACGATGCCGGGACCGCGCACGCCCACCATGCGGCCAAGCCGAAAGACAACCGCCCGTTCGTACTCCTTCAAAATTTTAATACCGCTAATGATCGCCACCACGACGAGGATCAGAAAAGTCACAGGCGCTCCAAAACCAAACATGCCTACCTCCTCAGGCGTCCTTGGACGATCGCTCCGATGATCGCCGTACTTTAAGACTCATCCCCTCATAGCCAACCACCTCCACCTTCTCACCGACGTCGATTTCGCTGTCTGCTCGCGCGTTCCAGTGTTCCCCATGAACAAAAATCTTGCCCGAAGGAGTCAGCTTGCCTCTCACCTCACCGATTTCGCCGATGAGCCCATCCATCCCCAATGCCGGTTTCGACTTCTGCGAGCGAAAAACCAGGTAGCTCACGGCCAACACAAAGGTGCCCAGCGTAGCGACGGCGGTAAGAATAATCGAGCGATCGACGATCAGGTCGGAACCCTCCGTGTCGAAGAGAAAAAAAGAGCCCAAAGCCAGAGAAATAATCCCACCGACGCCAAGCACGCCAAAGCTGGGCGCGAACGCCTCGCCGATCAGTAGGCCGATGCCGAGAATGATCAACCCGAGCCCGGCATAGTTGATCGGCAGCAGCTGCAAAGACGCGAAGGCCAGCAACAGACAAATCGCGCCGGCCACGCCGGGAAAGATCACCCCGGGATGGGAAAACTCCATGTAGAGGCCGAGAATCCCCGCCATCATGAGCAAATACGCGATATTCGGATCGGCGATGGTATTGAGTACCTTTTGCTTGAGGCTCATCCCATAGCGTTCGACGCGGGCGCCCTTAAGTGACAGCTCATGCTTGCGCCCGTCGATGTCCACTTTGCGGCCATGGGCCTGCTCGAGCAGATCGTTGATGTCCTTGGCTACGATGTCGATGACCTTGATTTTCAGCGCTTCTTTCTCCGTGATCGATACGCTTTTCCGTACCGCTTGAATCGCCCACTCGGTATTACGGCCGCGTTGCTGCGCGATGCTCTCGGCGAAAGAGGCAGTGAAGTTTTCGATCTTCTCACCCATCACGCCTTTGACTTCCTGACCGCCGCCAGCCACCGGGTGGGCCGCACCGATATTCGTTCCCGGGGCCATTGCCGCAATATGCGCCGCCATGGTGATGAACACGCCCGCTGAACCCGCGCCCGCGCCACTCGGAGCCACGTAAACTATCACCGGAACCGGCGCGCCGAGCATCTCTTTGACGATCGTTCGAGTAGAAGTCAATAGCCCCCCCGGGGTATCGAGCTGAATAATCAAAGCCCGGGCGGCGTTCGCTTTCGCTCGACTGATACTCTCTCGGATGAAGTCATCGACCGCGGGATTGATAGTGCCGTCGATCGAAATAAGATCGACGTGGGGCGTTGAAGCGTCCTTCGACTGCGCCAACACCGACGCACCGGCCACCAGCAATGAAAGACAAAAATAAATTCTAAGCGTTTTCACCACGCAGCTCTTGAATGACTTTTTTGATGTCTTCCCAGACCAGTTTCTTGTCCGCCGGGTTGCGTAACAAATAGGCCGGATGAAACGTCGGCATCAGTTTAATGCCGTGATAACTGTGCCATTTGCCTCGCAGTTTGGTGATGGGAATCTTACTTTGCAGCAACGTCTGGACGGCAAATTTGCCGAGACCAACGATGACACGCGGTTGCACCAAATCGATTTGTTTCTTTAGGAAAGGTTCGCAGGCCGCCACCTCGTCGGGTTCAGGATTGCGGTTTTCCGGCGGGCGGCATTTGACTACGTTGGCGATGTAAACATCTTCCCGTTTCATGCCCATGCCCTTGGTAATGATATCGGTGAGAAGCTGGCCGGCGCGGCCGACAAACGGCTCTCCCTGAAGATCTTCGTCTCGACCCGGTCCTTCGCCCACGAACATCAACTCAGCTTTCGGGTTTCCCACGCCGAACACCAGGTTGGTTCGGCCCGAGCAGAGCTTGCAGAGACGGCAATCGCCAATGGCGGCACGCAATTCTTCGAGACTCTTTGCTTTGAGCGCCTCCGCGTTTTGGGCGAATAGATCATCCACGGTTCCACCCCAGAGCTCGACTTCTCTCACTGCGGCTGGTTTCACTTTGGCGAGGCTGCTTCCAGGCAGAATTCTAATTCCCCGGCGCTGTCGCCGTTGCAAATGACGTCGCAAGGAGATGACTAGTGTCGCAAACTCTTCGCTGCCGCTCTCTTCAGCCAAGGTAAATCAATCCTTTCACTCGCGGATCTTATCACCGGAGAGTTACGAGTAGCAATAACGCTATCGGCTGAAACGGCGCGACGAGAAAATTTCAACCGAGCTGTCTTAGCTGTGCCAGGTATGCCTCTCGCAGAGTCGTAAAAAACGCAAGCGTCTCGAGCCACAGGTAGTCTTGATAGGTGTAATCTAAACCGTGAAACCCGCCGTCGTAATAGAGCAGCGTCGCTTCGCCGTAAATACCCGAACGGAGATAGATTCGCTGACAGGCATTTTTGGTAGATCCGAGGACGACTTTGTACACATCAAGATAACCCGGGTCGAGATTCACCCGTCGGCCGCCTGACCCACGCGCTCGATACTGTTCCTCGATGCGTTGAGTTTGTATTTTGGCGGCAGCGAGATTTTCTGGTGACGCGAGCGGCAAGAATGACATGAAACGGCGCAGCAAACCCGCACCCATCTCCTTTTCGTAGAATTTAGAAGCGGTCCAGGGGATCACCTCACTTCGGCCGTCGATCTCGCCAAGAATAGCCGCTAATTCGGTTTCGACGGCAGTTAAAAGATCGGGTGAAGACGAAAGAAGAGCGACGAAGTATTTCGCCGGCTTGGGCTCCCGCGGAGTACCCATCTCAGCGCTGGCTTTTCAGAGCGAGAAAATGGTCATAGATACAATCCGCCAATTCGTCTTTGCTCATCAGCGGAAGCGACCGCTTGGCACCGGTACGGTCAAGAATCGTCGCGATGTTGGTATCGCCGTCAAACCCGCTGCCCGCCTCAGCGACGTTGTTGGCGATGATCATGTCGAGATTCTTCTCGCGCAGTTTCTTTTCGGCATTGGCGGTCAGTTCTTCGGTTTCGGCGGCAAAACCGACTAATAATTTGCCGTCTCTTTTGCCGCTCAACTCTTTCAAAATGTCGGGATTGGGCTCGAGTCGTAACTCGACGGGTCCTTTACCGCGCTTCATTTTTTGGTCGGCAACCATGGTGGGACGATAATCGGCCACCGCTGCCGCCATCACGATCGCGGTGCATTGAGCAAATTCCTTGATAACAGCGTCGCGCATTTCGGCCGCAGTAGTCACGGAAATCAGGCGCGCACCGGCAGGAGGTTCCAGTGCTGTTGGCCCGCTGATCAGAGTCACCTCGGCGCCGCGGCGCACGGCGGCGCGCGCCAGTGCATACCCCATCTTTCCCGATGACCGATTAGAAATATAGCGAACCGGATCCAGCGGCTCGCGACTCGGGCCGGCAGTGATCAATAATTTTTCGCCGCCCAGATCCCTTTTCTTGAGCAGACCGCCGATCGCTTCCGCAATCTTTTCCGCGTCGGGCAGCCGACCCTTGCCCTCATAGCCACAAGCGAGAAATCCCTCCGCGGGTTCCATCACATGGTAGCCGACTCTGCGAAGCTTGCGCAGGTTCTCCTGGAGAATTGGATTTTCGTACATGTGGACATTCATCGCTGGCGCGATCAAAACCGGCGCCTGGGTCGCCATCAGTACGGTGGTCAACAAGTCATCAGCGATGCCATTCGCGACCTTGCCGATCACATTGGCGGTAGCGGGCGCGATGACGAAAAGATCGGCGGAGTCCGCCAAATTAATATGACCGATCTCCGATTCCTGAGTCAGATTAAATGTTTCAGTCGCCACGGGATTGCCGGAAATAGTTTGAAAAGTCAGGGGCGTGACGAATTCTACAGCGCCGCGAGTCATGATAACCTGAACTCGATAACCGGTCTTGACCAACAGCCTGACGAGTTCGACCGCTTTATAACAGGCGATCCCGCCGGTTACGCCGAGAACGATCATAGGCGGATTGGC
The DNA here is from genome assembly GCA_036505755.1 of Binatia bacterium. Lineage (GTDB taxonomy): Bacteria > Desulfobacterota > Binatia > UBA9968 > UBA9968 > DP-20. The sequence goes on from DASXSW010000333.1 coordinate 6,968, forward strand.
AACAGTAACCACGACCTAAAAATAACCGATCCAATGAGACCGTGCAAACTTGCGTGAAAATGATCACCGCGGGACACGAGATAACTTTTAGCTGTGAAATTGACACCGACGCGACATTTTGTCACTTCGATACAACTTTGGTCCTAACGGGAAAGTAAACGGAGCGAAATAAGCTCATCAAATTGCCACCGTTAGCCATTCCTCGAAATCCCACGACGATGGCATGCTTTTGGCTTAAATAGTTTAGTTCGTCTTAGTTACTAGGTAAATTCACCGCGAGGCTTGACCCCTATAAGGAGTTCATGTAAGTGACAACAGCATGCGGAAGGAGAAAGTGATGAAGAGTAGTTTCTGGCATTGGATTCAGCAATTTTTGATGGCCAAAGTGTTGATCCTAGGGCTCGCCCTGCCCCTATTGATGATACGCTCAGTTGGCGCAGACGAGCCTATCGTAGCGAGCGAGAGTATCGATCCAGTGGTGGAAACTGTCGCACTCGACGAGGTCGGCACCCAAGAGACGGTTCAGATCACTGCCGCAGACGTCGGCGCAATGGCGGCGGCCGCGACAGCCGGTGAAGACTTCGAAGACGATCCCTGGGAAGGTTTCAACGAGAAGATGTTCACGTTCAATCGAGAAGTTCTCGATCGCTATATTCTCAAACCGGTCGCCACGGCTTGGGATTTTATTTTGCCTGACCCTGTCCAACGCGGTTTTCACAACTTTTTCGACAATCTCGCGGTGGTCCGCCGCGTGGTGAACAACACTTTGCAACTCAAACTGACCGGCGCAGGCACCGAATTGACCAGGTTTACTATCAATAGCACGATCGGCCTCGTGGGGTTTTTTGATGTTGCTAAGGACGCTTTCGGCATCGAGCAAAAAGACGAAGACATGGGTCAGACCTTCGGCGTTTGGGGCATGGGGCCTGGCCCCTATTTAGTGCTGCCGTTACTCCCGCCGCTCACGGTTCGCGACGGGATCGGTTACGCTTTGGACGTCGCGATGACTCCATATATGTATTTCATCCCTTGGTACGCGAGCATTGGAGGAAGAGCTACTGATATTGTCAATGAACGCTCGCTCAATTTAGACCGTTTCGAGCGCGTGGCAGAATCGACGGTTGACCTGTACGGCGCGGTGCGCAACGCCTATCTGCAACGGCGCGCGGCGGCGATCAAGCAGTAAGACATCTTCACTAATTCGCTCTTTTAATACCAACGCGGAGGGTTGGATAAATCGCCGACCTTCCGCGTTGTTGTTTTTATTTTCGCAATTGCAGTCGATCGGTTGATCATTGACCGGAGCTCAATCAGACTCGCTGGTATTGACAACAAAAGCACCGTTCATTATGAAATAAATTTGCCTCAACTGCCGTTTTCTCGCGACAATGACGATCAAATATAAGGGAGCGCCTAAGAGAAAGATGCCACGGACAAAAAAGAAAAGTGCTGGACGCGCGGCCAAAGATCGCAGTCACGACTACATCGACGACGGCTCGCACGAGGAGTCGGAAGACGAAGATCTGCCAAGTGACGAAGCCGGCCGACGCAAAATAAAGAAAAATTACGAAGAACTCCTCGGCATTCGCGTCGAAAAACTCCGGGGTCGCGTGCTCAATCGTGAGAAGATCAACAAGAGCATCGATGGCCTCTATTTCATCTGCTACGAGTGCAAAAGGATCTGTCACAATCTCGACGAGGGTTGGATGGAAGAAGCCGGCACGCTCAATAATTTCTGCGGCAGCTGCGCCAAGGCCAAAGGCATCCGCAGCAGCGCCGCTTAAAACCTCAACTTAAGTCGCTTCAGTACCGCCCGAAGATCGCTTGGCAACTCCGCATTAAGCTTCACGATCCGGCCATCATCCGGATGGCGAAATTCCAAACTACTGGCGTGCAAAAAGTGCCGCTGGAGACCGAATGTTTCGGTAGCTCTGGCGCCGTATAAAGAATCACCAACGATGGCGTGGCCAATGGCAGCCAAATGAACTCGGATTTGATGCGTGACTCCGGATGTCATTTCGATCTCGAGCCAGCTGAATCCGTGAGAGTGTCCAAGCGTCCGGTAGCGCGTGATTGCGCTCCACTTTCGTTGTGTCGATTTTTGCGTCAATCGAGTTGACACGCGCATGCGGCGCTTGTCGCGCCCATCGTGCGCTAGGGGAAAGTCGATTACACCTTGAGATGGACCGACTCCCCAGACCAGCGCCTTATAAATTTTTTGGATCTGTCGGCGGCGAAACTGCGAGCGCAGCTGCTCGAAGGCAGACTGGGTTTTAGCGACCAGCACAAGTCCCGAGGTCTCTCGGTCGAGTCGGTGGACCAGCCCCGGCTCCCAGCGATTTTTGCCGACGCTGATGAGATTCGGCCACTTTGCGAGAAGAAAATTGGCCAATGTATCGGTATCTCGTCCCGAAAAACCATGGGTCGCGACACCGGCGGGTTTATCGAGCGCCAAGATGGTCGAATCTTCATAAATGATTGAGACGTCGAGGTCGGAATCAGGCAACGGATATAAGGCCGACCACTGCTTGGACCCGGCAAAAACCAGGATGTCGCCACCAAAGACCCGGTCCCCTTTTCTTCCCACTATTCCATTGATCAGAAAAAGCCTTGCACGGATCGCCTGTTCAATTTCCCGGCGAGAGAGATGCTGTAAGCAGTGGCGCGCGAAGGAGTCGAGGCGAATGTCGTTAAGCTCCGCTGGAACTACCCAGGATCGAGTTTCCGATTGAGCGGCTTGATCCTCCATATCTCCTACCGTACTATACTTCGCAATCTCATCAACCGGGACACTTAATGGCAACGAACTGTTTCAGCGTGATCATTGCCGGCGGCAAGGGCACACGGTTTTGGCCGCTTAGTCGAGCGCAGCGGCCGAAACAGCTGCTCAAGATTCTCAGCCAAAAGAGTTTGATCGAAGAAACCGTCGAACGCGTGGTTTCGTTGTGCGGTCGCCGTCAAACACTCGTTGTCACCGTGACGGAACAGCTCAACGCGCTGCGCAAAGAGCTGGATCAATTGCCCAGCAATAATTTTCTCGCCGAACCCGAGGGCAAGAATACCGCCCCCTGCATCGGCTTAGCCGCATTGGAAGTGATGCGAACAAATGACGACGCAGTAATGATCGTTCTCCCCGCCGATCACTGGGTTGGCGACGTCGCGGCGTTTCGGCGGGTGCTCAGCGCGGCGGTCGAGCTGGCGATCCGTGGCGATCAATTGATTACCATCGGCATTCGCCCTGAATACCCGGAAACCGGCTACGGTTACATCGTGAAAGGCGAGGCGTTTGGGGCCAGTCGCAGGGGGGCTGCTTATCGGGTCAAACGATTTACCGAAAAGCCGACACTGGCCGCAGCAAAACGACTGATTCGCCGGGGCTCTCTGTGGAACAGCGGGATTTTTGTCTGGAAGGCTGCGACGCTGCTCGAACTCATGGCCCGATACCAACCTGCGATCGCGAAGGGGCTCGAAGTTATCCATCAAAATGCAAAAGGAAGATCGCTGGCCAATCCTAATCCAGCGCTCCGTTCAGTGATCGCGCGCCAGTACAAAAAGATGCCGAGCCTCTCGATCGACTATGCCGTACTGGAAAAGGCAGGCTCCGAAGGAAGAGTTTTGACGCTGGAGGGAAATTTCGGCTGGAGTGATGTCGGCAGTTGGTCGGCAGTTCACCGTATGATGCGCAAGGATGCTCACGGAATTGCCGGCAACGGCCCGTGGCTGGAACTCGGGGCGAAGAATTGTCTCATCCACGCGCCGGACCGTTTGGTCGTTCTTCTCGGCGTTGAAGACGCTGTCGTCGTTGACACGCCCGACGCTTTATTGATTGCCGATCTCAAACGCTCCCAGGACGTGCGCGAGTTGGTCGGCGAGTTGAACCGAAAAGGCTTCGGTTCATATACGATCAAGTAACCGCGTCCATCCATTATTTCCGTGAATTCACCATTTCCAAAAGGTCCGTTTCAAATCGAGGAGCCCGTCGTTCTCCTCGACCGCAAAGAGCGCGAGTATCTCGCGCGGCTCGATCCACGGCGCGCAATTTCGATTCGCGGCGGCAAGATCTCCGTCGACGACATTATCGGTCGCGACGAAGGCAGCATCGTCCGATCCTCGTTAAATGAACCCTTCTTGGTTTTCCGCCCGAGCCTGCCGCAACTGATTCCCAATCTGCCGCGCAGCGCCCAGGTGATTTACCCCAAAGACATCGGGCCGATATTGGTGTGGGCAGACCTATTTCCGGGTGCGCGGGTGGTCGAAGCCGGTGTCGGGGCTGGGGCGTTAAGCATGGCGCTCTTGCGCGCCATTGGTGACGCAGGGCAATTGGTCTCTTACGAGATCCGCGAAGACTTCGCCGAGCTAGCTCAAAAAAACGTCGCGCGCTACTTCGGCCCAGCCCCGAACTGGACGGTGAAAGTCGGCGATATCGCCCGGGAGCTTGAGGAGACCGACGTAGACCGAGTGATTCTCGATCTACCTGAGCCGTGGCAGGCTATCCAACCCGCATGGGGAGCGCTCCGCCCTGGTGGAGTTTTGCTCTGCTATTTACCGACCGTACTGCAAGTGAAAAGTCTAGTCGATGCGCTGCGCGACGATCAGCGGTTTGCCTGCATCGAGACGATGGAAACTCTCATGCGCTTTTGGCATTTCAAAGGCATGAGCGCTCGCCCGCAGCACCGTATGGTCGCTCACACCGGCTTTCTTACGTGCGCGCGTCGATTAGCCGAGGGTCAAAAAGATGTCCCCCGAGCCCCCTGACTCGTTCGCCTAGGGAACACAGATCCGGTTGACATCCATGCTGATTAAACTAAACATCGAAACCTGAATGTCCGGCTTTCACATTGTCAGAATTTCCGGCGCGATTCTGCTGGCAATCGGGATCAGTTCCGCCGCCTTCGCCCAGCAAAGCCTGGAGCGCATTGTCATCACCTACCCCAGCCGCAGCATTGCCTCCGTTGATCTGTACATCGCCCAAGACCGTGGCTTCTTTCGTCAAGAAGGATTGCTGGCCGACGTCGTGCAAGTCAGGGGTAATATCGGCGTGACCGCTCTCCTGAGCGGCGATGCTCATGCGATTAACAATGTCGGCACCCTTATTCGCGCCATGGAGCGCACCGACCTTCCGGCCAAAGTAGTCTCCCAGAGTCTTAAGAAAAATCTCTTTTGGCTGGTCACCAAGCCGGATGTGAAATCTCTAAGGGATCTCAAAGGCAAGGTATTCGGAACCACGACATTAGGCGGCTCCCAGCACCTCGCCACTGTTCGCCTCTTGCAAAAGGCCGGTTTAGATCCAGACAAGGACATCACCGTAGTCATCGGCGGCGATGTCCCGGCGCAACTTCAGAGCCTGTTAGCTGGAGCCATCCACCTCGCAGCCCTTTCACCCCCGACCGTCATCTTGGGGCGAGATAAATTCCAGCTGAGAATTCATGGCAGCACGCTCGACGATCTGCCCAATCTGCAGAACGGCCTTGC
>DASXSW010000334.1:0-6915 GCA_036505755.1 Binatia bacterium
AGACCTGACGATGGCGCCGAGGGATTATTTCAAGCGCCAATGCTATATTTCCATCGAGCCCGATGAAGCACCGGCGCGCTATACGATCGAAGAATTCGGCTGCGATCAATTAGTATTTTCCACGGACTATCCGCATGGCGATTCCAAATATCCCCACGCGGTGGAAAGTTTCCTCAAACTGAATTTGTCCGATGATAACAAGCGTAAAATACTCTGGGACAATTGCGCGCGTTTTTACGGCGCCGCCGATGCGTCGGATAAAAGTAAATCCGAAAACGATAAGAGTATAGTGCAACCGCTGCACCAATAAGGAGGAATAATGGAAACTCACACCGAGACGCAGCCAGAGACCCAAACACTAAGCGAGAATGCTATGGAGCGCTTCGTCCGCAAGACGCGCACGCTTTTTGCTCAAGAAACCGACCTCGACAAGCGTTGGAATTCCTTGCGGCCGATTCTGGCGGAATTGCTCGCAGATCCGGATGTCGTCGCAGCATCGAAGCAGTGGCCCGATTGTGTACCCGCCGGCGGACGCGCGGAAAATTTACTTTTTTACGAAGATCCGGATTATGGCTTTGCAATTAACGGACTTACTAAAGGCGAAGCCCGCCAAGGTCAGCGCGCGCGAATTCACGATCACGCACATATCTATACACTCTACGGTGTGCTCGACGGTCGTGAACGGGTCGTACGGTATGATCGTCTGGATGATCGCTCAAAACCCGACTACGCGGAAATCCGCGAGAGTAGCGACGTACTCGTCGGTCCTGGGGAAATCGATCTGGTAAAACCGTATGAGATTCATACGGAACTTACCGTCGGTCAACGGACCGTAGCCGTCATCATCCGCAGTCAGAAGGGCGGCGAATTCAACCAGGGCCGCTACATCCCCGAGAAGAACGCGTACTACGAGAGCTTGGGACCGCGACAGACGCCTTGTGAAATGCTTCCGAAGAGGTAAAATTTAAGTCGAGAAGCGCAAATAAGCTACGGAGAAATTCTATGTCACGACCCGAGCGAGTCGAAGAATCCTTGCCAGCCCTCGAAGCTTTCCTTAACTATTCGGTCGATACGGGCGAGAAGCCGGCGAGCTACGGCGGCATCAGCTCCGCCGAAGCCGACAAAAAGCGCACGGGAAAGTACCAAGAACATAAGATGGCGATACATGATGGCCGGGCCGTCGCCGACAAACTCTCGCTAGAGAGAGAGGGGTTTATCTTGGTTCGCCATGCAACCAAAGTTAAAGATTTCTACGACGAGACCGAGGTACGCTCGGTTTACTATCCTGAAATCGAGCAGCTCGTAAAGGAAACCTCCGGCGCTAAGCGCGTTCTGGTCTTTGATCACACGCTCCGTTCCGCGGACAGCGCGATGCGCGAAGCGAAACAAATCAGCGGTCCGGTGCGCAACGCGCACAATGATTACACGGAATGGTCCGGGCCGCAGCGTGTGCGCGATTTGCTACCCAACGAGGCCGAAGAATTGCTCAAGCGCCGGTTCGCTGTCGTTCAGGTGTGGCGTCCGATTCGCCATCCGGTCCAACGAGAGCCATTGGCGATTGCCGATGCAAGGAGCATTGGCACACGCGAGCTTTTTCCCAGCTCGCGCGTTTATCCGGACCGCGTCGGTGAAGTGTATCACTGCGGCTTCAATCCTCAGCATCGTTGGTATTACTTTCCGCACATGCAGCGCAACGAGGCGGTGGTTTTCAAAACTTTTGACTCAAGCAAAGATGGCCGGGCGCGTTGGACTGCTCACACCGCTTTTGACGATCCCACCAGCCCACCGGACGCGCCGCCGCGCGAAAGTATTGAAATGCGCACGTTAGCGTTTTTCTAGAGTTCGTTACCCTGCAGAAACGAAAAAGGCCTGCGCTAAAGCAGGCCTTCCGTATTGTCATTCGCCTAATCGGCTCTCCAAATCCGATTATTTGTTGTTTTTCTTTTTTGGCCGTTTTCGGCAAGTCAAACAGTCAATTTTTGCAGCCATCTCATCCTCCATTGGGTACTCATGCATATCACGCACTAATTAGACGTCAACCAAAAGCAGATTGCCTGCACGGTCGGAAACAAGCTACTATTCTTAATGTTTTCAATTACTTAAATAAATATTTGCAGCCTAAACATGATACTTAACGAGACATGTATGAACGACAGATTTAGAAATCTAGGATATGTGCTAGAAATCGCGAGATTTCCCCCTCAGCGAATCAGCTGCTGAACTCGTCAGTCCTTAGCGGAGCCAGTGTGTTAATCGAACGCTTGCGCGACGCGCCTTACATCCTGTAAATTCATCAGCAATATATGCTCATTGCTCAGCACTAATTTTTGAGGAGGTACAGATGGGGAAAATTAGCAAAATTACGGTTGTGGACACCGAAAAGGAGGCCCAGTGGGGAAAGCCTACTGGACGTAACTACGTTCGTCCGACGCAAACCGATCGCTGCCACATCGCGCTGAACTGCTACGAGCCAGGGGTCAACGATGAGTTGCATTGTCATCCCGGCTCCGATCACACGTTTTTTGTGGTCCAGGGCGAGTGCACGATGAAAGGCCTCAAAGAGGGTGAGGAGTATCATTTGAAGCAGCATCAGGCGGTGCATGTGCCCCCCGGCTTCTTTTATCAGCTCAACAATACCGGCAGTGAGCGCTTAATTCTCTATCAGGTTAGCACCGAACCTAATCCCAGACCGAAGATAGGCAAAGTGATTTACGGCGTCCACACCGGCCTGAAAGAGCATCTCCTCAGTCCGGTCGATGCGAAAGCAGAGCGCTCATGACTTTTGCGGACGTGCTCGACTGGTGCCGAAAAAACCGCGCCGACGTTCGCGGCGTTTACCGAGGCAAGGATATTTCTATTTCGCACAGGGATACCCAACTTCCCGAGACCTTGCCGTCAATCGGCGAGATATTTCACTGGGATCTCGAGATGGCGGACCTGAATCATTACGTAAGCGGTTCGGACTTCGAGCGCATAGTAACCGGCAAGCTCACCATCGATGGCTTCAAAAGCACACTGCGAGGGCGAGAGTAAGTACAAGAAGACCGGCGGATTTCTTATCAACTGTCCACGACCCACATTGAAACTTTAGGAAAGTAACTTGCCATAGAACTTTGTACCGGACAAAACAATCGCCACCTGCATCCGCAATCGCGGGTGGCGATTTTGTTTTTAGACAGCCAACTTGTTCAAGCAGGTAGGTTCGGGTTTTTGACTTCCGGCGAGCTCCACTTCAGGTGGCGCTCCAAAAAATCCGCAACCAAGGGCCACGAAAGATCAGCAGCGTGAGCATTATACCCCGGCGCTCCCGGGTCCACATAGCCGTGCCCCCCGAACGGGAAGAAATGCCATTCCAGCGGCTGGCCGTTCTCTTTGAATGCTTGCCACATCTGTTCCTGCACCGGCACCACGGTGGTCACATCGTCGGCACCGTACAGATTAATTGAAGGGCAGCGGATCTTCCTCGCACTGACCGAAGGATGGACCGGTCGGAGAGGTGAATCAGGCTCCGCGCGGACCGTAGGATAATAGCCCACAAAGGCGCGCACTTCCGGAGTTGCCGCGACGAAATGAATGGCAATGCGCCCGCCCATGCAGTAGCCGCAAACCGCCACACGATTTTTGTTGACGGTCGGTTGCTTGAGCAAGAACCTCCAACCATCCGTTAGAACGCGCGTAAATTCTGGGTCTGCCGTCTTGGCTTGAATTTGCGAGCCCGTAACAATGTGGGTCGGCTCAGGATAACCTAGCTGTTCGAACACGTTAATGGCGAAAGTCGTGTAACCGAGTTTGGCGAATTTCCGCGTCTCGGTTTTAATGTACTCGCCAAGGCCGCCCTTGGGGTGAATCAAGAACAGCGCTGGACCGGGCTCGAGGCGCTCCGGATAGGATAGGAACCCAGCGATGCCATGCTCTTTAACCGCGAATGATTTTTCAATGATGCGCATTGATGACTCCTCGAAGTGTTTATTGGCCGAACCGAAACCTAACACGATCCGCGGAGATGGGTAAAGGGCGACAACAGTCAACGGCGCTTTGATACCCGCCTAAAGTAATTTATGCAGTCACATGATGCCAAATTTATTGGCAGCGACTCTTATCGGCCGCACGATCGATTTTCTTTTCGATGTCGTGGCCAGCCAGGAACATTCAACGGTTTCACTGTTGATAGTTTGCTCGACCAATCGTGCGATCCCTCCAGCACGCTCCGCACTTGAAGCTACCGCTTCGCCGCCTCCTCACAGAGAAATCGCATGCAGGCTTACCAAGATTGACTTCCATAACCCGGGTCGAACTGAACACTATTGGCCACTTTATTGGTAAGGGCTGTCCCAGCGGCTGATCTCATCAGAATATAGCCTAATGCTTTCAATCACTTATAAAAAATATGGAAAGGCATTACCCAATGGAATACGATTTGCTGCAATAGCTAACGATCGGGGCGCTTCGGAGCGGTGATATATAACGGGGAGTCTCAGCTTAATGCAAAATGATCGATCGGCACGGGTTCCTACCCCACTAGCCAAAACCTACAAGAACCGAACGGAGTTAATGGCGCTTCCTGCGACTCCATCTTTCTCCCTTGCCGAGGCCAATACGATAGTCGATATTGAAGTCCAGGCAAACCAACTTCTCGATTACATTAACAAACTCACTTCGCTCGCCGATCGAGCCTGCAACACGGCGATCCTCCAGACGGAGACAGTTCAGCTCATCGAAGAGAATCGAAACGCTGAGATCACCAACTTACGTAATCAACTGGAGGAGCAGAGCGCGCAATTTCGCGAACAGCAGCTCGCCATGGTCCGTCTTGAGGAGGGGTCAAAAGCACAAATCGCAGCGCTCGAGATTCAGTTGCGCCAGGCCGAAATTCAGCGAAACGAAGAGAAAGAACTAAGAATATTGCGCCGCAAAAATGTCGGTCTCATTTCTCGCCTCGACGAAGCTGAGGAAATCGCGAAGCGGGCCGAGACGCGCATTCACGAACAGCTCACACCGCTCAATCAAGAGGTCGCCGAGCTTAGACTACAGCTCGCAAACCGAGACAAGACGATCCAGACCAAAAACAACATGATCAAGACAATCGAGCTCGACTTTCGCGCCAAGATCGTCGAACTTGAACAGCGCTTACGTGACAGCGAAACTACACTACACGAGCTGCAAACGACAATAAAAGAAAAAGACGCCCTGATTCAGGCCACTGCCGGCAAAGAAGCAGAGATCGGCAAATTGATCAAGCGACTATCCACTGAATGTGACAGGCTCAACACAGAACTCCAAGAAAAGAGCCGCATACCGGCCCAACTGGAACCCAAGAAAACGCCATCGGTCACCGACAGCAAAATTTGGCGGCAGGTGGTCGGCCGCTTCCAAGAAGAATCGAGTTAAGCCGAACTATTTCGAGCTCAGCGCGTTCATTTTTCGTTCATCGAACCCAATCACCGCCTCTAAGTTGCCGCTTCAATGCAATGGGTGCAGCCATTGCCAAACATACGAACCACTTTGGCAGTCGTGATTGAAAAACAACGTAGGCCGGTGCTGCCGGATTAAACGATGCTGAGCATCCGCTCGATCGGAACCCTCGCCCTGGCCGCGAGCTCGGGATCAACGCTGATCTCGTAAACACCGTCGCGCAATGAGTGATAGAGCTTGCGCAGCGTGTTTTGTTTCATGTAGGCGCAAACGGCTTCCGGGCTGGCGGGGATCACGGTCTTGTCGGGCGCGGCTTTCGACAGTGGATAGACGTTGCCGACCTCAGTCGCCATGATCACAATCTTGTGTGGAGTCTCACGGACGAACTGGGCCATCCCCTGCGTGGAGCGAAACTGCATCATGTTGGCCGGCGCCGCACCTTGAGACATGTGACGCATACAAGCGCTCGTGCAACCACATTCCGGATGGACGACGACGGCCGCCTCCGGATACAGCTGTCGCTGTTTTTCGACGTGATAGGGTCGAATTCGGTCATGGACATGGCACGCGCCCATCATGAGCCACAAGCGATCGACGGATTGATTCTGCTGCTCGAGGAGCTTTGCCGCGTAGAAGCCTAAATAGACGTCCGGGAGAAAGAGGATTGGTTGCGTCGGATGCGAATTGTCAAGCACGTGAAGGATGACTTTCGCGGCATTTGCCGATGCGCAGCAATAGTCGCTCTCCGCTTTGACGTCCAAATATGTATTGACGTAGCTGATCACGATTCCCCCCGGGTGCTCGCTTTTCCACTGGTGAACCTTTTTCGCATCAGCATGCGCAGCCAACGAGCACAACGCACCAAGATCCGGCGCGAGCACCCGCTGATGCGGCTTTTTCATGATCGCAAGAATCTGATTCATGAACAGTACCGAGGCTTCCAACAGAATTTCGGCCTCCGACTCCGCGCCCTTCTGCGCTAGATAGAGGGAATCGCCGACCGCATCGGCGACGTCCTGAATATCCCGCGGTGAATAGTTATGGGCCAGGATGTAGGCGTTGCGCTCATTCTTGAGTCGAGCAATTTCCGACATCAACCAACGGTGTTCTTCTTCGGGCACGTTGTCGGGCTCGGCCTCAGCCGGAACCGGCGGTATCTCGATCGGTACGGATAGATCGACTTGGTCTATCATGCCGATCGCCTCCTTCGCACGGAGGATATCGCCAGAGATCGGTTGATCCATCTCTTACCTCAACGTCATCACGGCTGCATGTGCAAATGGCGCAATGGCGGCAGCACGCGGCATTAAGATTGGTTTTACTTTCCTACCGCTATCCAATAACGCAGAGACTCAAAAAGAGCTGTAAATCTCAGAGACGTAGCCCGGAGCTATCAACCTAGGGGCTTCAACCCATAGAAGCGTTCGGCATTTCCGTGCAAGACGGCGTGCTTATCTTCGTCGGTGAGATGCTCGTTCTCGATGATTTCTTCGATCTCGTGCT
>DASXSW010000335.1:0-4197 GCA_036505755.1 Binatia bacterium
TGACTCACGCAACTCTTCTGACATAGCCTTACCAGCCGTCAGTCGAAGCGAGAGGTAGGCATGAATCAGTTGCTGAGGAGATTCATCGCTTTTCTACTTCCAGCGGCTTTGCTCGTTCCCAACTATCTGTTTGCCGCTGTCCCTGTGAAAAAGTTCAGGGCCGCATTCACCGCCTTTGCCTATGCCAATCCACCGTTCTGGATCGCCAAGGATCTCAAAATATTCGAAAAGTATGGACTAGACGTCGAATTGGTCTACGTGGCGGGCGCGCGTAATATCCAGGCCTTAATCGGCGGATCGATCGATTTCTCGCAGGCGGGCGGCGCGAGCGTCGTCTCTGCCGCCGCTCAAGGCGCCGATGTGGTGATCTTGGGTACGGTGTTCAAGCGGCTGATATTCGGTGTCCACGTCGCGCCGCAAATCAAAGAAGTGAGCGATCTCAAGGGGAAAAGCATCGCTGCGGGAAGCGTCGGTGGAAACAGTTATTTCGCCGGCCAATTATTCTTGTCGCGGGTTGGTTTGGTTGCGAACAAGGATGTGACCTTCCGCGCTCTAGGTGGAACTCCGGAAGTCTTATCAGCCCTGCAACACGGACAGGTCCAGGCCGGAGTCATGTCACCTCCTAGCACCACCATCGCCGCCCGCATGGGATTCCCACAGATTTACGACATCGCGAACCTCGACTTGCCGTTTCCGACGATATCGGTCGCAAGCACGCGCAAGTTTGCCCAAGAAAACCCAGAGACCATCTTGAACGTACTGCGCGCCACTTCCGAGGCCATCTACCTTTATAAAACCCAGCCGGAACTGACTCTGCCGGTGGTAGCGAAATACATGCGCGTGCCAAAGGACGATCCATCGCTGCGTGAATCCTACGAGAGCTACGGCAAGCAGTTGGACCAGTACCTCAGGACTTCGCCAGAAGGAATTAAGTTTATAGTCGACTTCCTCGCCGACCAGCGTTTAACGCTCAAATCAAAGAATCCGGCGGATTTTATCGACCTTCGGTTCGTCAATAAACTTGAGGAGGAAGGTTTTTTCAAGAAGGTTGCGACAAAATGAATTTTTCCTCCACCAAGCGCGACTAAGGAGGGAGAAGAGTATGCGGAGAATTGTCTTTGCTGTTTTGCTCATCCTGACGCAGAGCACCAATTCCCAGGCCCAAACCGAGCCTTTCTATAAAGGCAAAACCGTCACTATCGTGACGGGCTTCTCTACGGGTTCGATCTTCGACTTAGTGGCGCGGGCGACTGCGCAGTACTGGGGCAAGCATATCCCAGGGAATCCGAACGTCATCGTACAGAACATGCCCGGCGCCGGCTCCGTAGTGGCGGCGAATTATGTTTACGGCGTTGCTAAGCCGGATGGTCTAACCGTCGGATCCATCTCTTCCGGAATCTATTCTGATCAGCTTGTAGGCCGCAAAGAGGTCCAGTACGACTGGGCCAAATTTTCCTGGATCGGTTCATCCGATCAGACCAATCAGATCTTACTCGTGCGCGCTGACACCGCCTATAAAACCTTGGAGGATATCCGAAAGGCTGTTGAGCCGCCGCGCTGCGGAGCGATGGGAACCGGCACAGCGACCTACTATATTCCCAAGCTTATGGAGGATGTCCTGGGCGCGAAGTTTCATGTCGTGACCGGATACCCCGGGGCCCCCGAGATCGATCTGGCGATCGAGAAGGGAGAGATGCACTGCCGGGGCGGCACCGTCGAAGCGATTTTCGGTCGGGAGCCGGGGCGCACGTGGGTGAAAACGGGGTTCGTCAAAGTCCTGGTGCAAAGTGGCACAGAGCGCGACCCCAGGCTGCCCGACAGTCCAACCATCTGGGAGATTATGGACAAAGAGAAGGTGCCTGAATCCAGCAAGCGTCTCGCTACCGTAGTACTTGCTGCTGGATTTTTTGGTCGCCCGATTGTCGGTCCGCCTGGCATGGCACCAGACCGGCAAAAAATTCTGCGCGAATCCTATTTAAAGACTATGACCGACCCGGATTTTTCAGCCGAAGCTAAAAAGAGGCGATGGGAGCTGACACCAGTCGGCGGTGAAAAGCTAGAGGTACGGGCGAAAGACGTGATCGCTCAACCTCCCGAGGTGATCGAGCGGATGAAAAAGCTTTTGGGAAACTAGTGTGGAGGCATGATGAGGTGATTCACCACGAAGGACCTAGCGTGACTATGGCGCAACCAAAAATGGCAAAAGGCGGGATTTACCGCAGAGGCAGAGTACGCAGAGATTTTTTATTTCAAATTCTCCCCTCCGCGTCCTCCGCTCCTCCGCGGTGAACTATCCGAACCCTTTTCGATCAGCGTGCGAGAAATGTGCGCAGGCTGCGAAAGCTCTTAACTAAGGCCATGGTGAGCTCAAACCCGATAGCATCCGAAATTATGCGCGAGCTAAGCGCGTACATTGCTCACGCGGCCAAGAAAGCGATTCCCAAAGACGTCGCCGAGATCGGCAAGCACCATCTGCTCGACACTTTGGCGGCGATGGTGTCCGGCTCGCGCCTGGTGCCGGGCCGCAAAGCCATCGCTTACGTGAGAAATCTTGGTGGCGTGAATCAGGCCTCGGTCATCGGCACGCGCATCCTCACCTCCACGGTGAACGCCGCCCTGGCGAACGGCATGATGGCGCACGCCGATGAAACCGATGACTCGCATGTGCCGTCGCTGTCTCACCCCGGTTGCGGCGTCGTGCCCGCGGCGCTGGCGATGGGTGAGTACAAACGGCGTGATGGCAAGGCGCTGCTTCGGGCCGTTGTCCTCGGCTACGACATCTGCGCGCGTTCGAACTTCGCGCTCGGCCCGCAACAACTGCGCGACACCGGCCATTCGAGTCACAGCTTCGGTCCGCTGTTCGGCGCTGCCGCTGCGGCAGGCGCTCTTGCCGGTTTGAATGCCGACCAGGCGCGATATCTGCTCTCGTATACCGCCCAACAGGCAGCGGGAGTGGACTGCTGGGCGCGCGATCGAGAGCATGTCGAAAAGGCGTTCGACTTCGGCGGCATGCCGGCGCGAAACGGCGTGGCGGCGGCAACCATGACTGCTGCCGGATTCACGGCCGTTGACGATGTGTTCAGCGGCGAGCGCAATTTCTTGTTTGCCTTTTCCCGCGAGCCCGCGCCGGAGAAACTAACCGACGGCTTGGGCCGGCGCTACGAAGTGGTGAACACCAACATCAAGCGCTGGGCGGTGGGCTCGCCGATCCAGGCGGCGCTGGACTCGCTCTCGGCATTGATCAAGGAATATGGCATGGGCGCTGCTGACGTGGAGAAGCTCACCGTCACGATCCATTCGACCGGCGCCAAGACAGTCAACGACCGCAGCATGCCGGACATCAATCTACAACACCTGATGTCGGTAATGTTGCTCGACGGCACCGTAAGCTTCGCCGCGGCCCACGACGAGAAGCGAATGAAAGATCCTCGGGTGCTGGAGCTCAAGCGGCGCATCGAGCTGATCGGCGACGCGGAGCTCGAGCATGCGCCGACGCGCCAGGCCATCGTGATCGTAACGACGCGCGATGGTCGCGAGCTTAAGCATCACACGCTGGCAGTGCGAGGCACGGCCGCGAATCCGATGACGCGCGCGGAGGTCGAGGAGAAATGCTACGACCTGATGGCGCCGGTGCTGGGCGCGCGGCGCGCTCGCCGCCTTGTCGACACGGTGTGGCGGATCGAGAAAGTAGCCGACACCCGCGCCCTGCGGCCGTTGCTCAGGGCGTAACTAGTCGGAAGCGTAAGCCTCCAGTTCGGATCGTGCTAAACGGTAGGGAGGTGCTCTATGAAAAAACTTCTTTGCTGCTTATTCATTATTCCCATTCTCCACTCCTCGGTCCAGGCAGCAGATAAGATACGGATTGGATTTTCGGAGCTCATTGCCTCATATAGTTCTCTCCCTCTGGCACAAAAGCGGGGCTTCTTACAAGAAGAAGGACTGCAAGCAGAATTTATCAGGATGAATACCACCGTTGGCCTGACGACATTGGTAACCGGAGAGATCGATTATTATACGCAGCTCGCCGGCGGCGTGGCCGCAGTGATCCGAGGAGTTCCGGTCAAAATTGTCGCCTGTTACGTGCCTGGTCCTACCGCCACTCTCATCGCCCGGCCCGAGTTCAAGTCGGTCCAGGAGCTTAGAGGTAAAACGGTAGGGATCAATGTTTTCGGCAGCAATCTTGACATCATAGCGAGG
>DASXSW010000336.1:0-7643 GCA_036505755.1 Binatia bacterium
CCGGCCACGGCCCGATCTCGTCCCGCATCTGGTCGAAGAGTATACGGCGAGTTTTCCGAGCGGTCACGCAATGCTTTCCGCGGTGGTTTACCTCACACTGGGCGGGCTACTGTCGCGAGTGGAGGGACCGCGGCGCATCAAAATCTACGTTCTGAGCGTGTCACTCATTCTTACATTCCTAATTGGGCTGAGTCGCATCTATCTCGGCGTTCACTGGCCAACTGACGTTCTCGCCGGCTGGTGTGCCGGCGCGACGTGGGCAGTGCTATGCTGGCGCGTCGCGCTCGCCCTGCAACGGCGCGGCGAGATCGAACGGGACATCGAAGGGCGCACCGGCAGTGACTGATCTCCTGATCGGACGGAACTTTCTCGAAGCGGGCGTAAGCGCCGCGACAGCGGGTCCATTGGGATCCGACTGGGCTTCGCATGTTGCGTCGCAACCCACGCCTGTGATGGACCAAACATCGCACCGGCCGTGGCCGCTCCCGAAAACGTCTTGGGTCATATTCATGCGCTGGCACGATTTGCTGTTTCTCCATTGGCCGATTCGCTCGGACCTGATCCGACCCATGATTCCCAGCGCGCTAGATCTCGACACATTCGATGGCTGGTGCTGGATTGGTGTTGTTCCGTTTCGCATGAGCGGCGTTCGGCCGCGCTATGTTCCTATGCCGTTGGCTTTTCCCGAGCTAAATGTCCGCACCTACGTGAAAACGCCGGGCCGAAGCGGCGTATGGTTTTTCAGCCTGGACGCCGCGAGTCGGCTAGCGGTCAGAGCCGCGCGGGCCTGGTATGGGCTGCCATATTATGACGCTCGAATGACAGTACGGTTGGAGGCGGACGCCGTCGACTATCAAAGCGTGCGCGCTCATAGGGGAGCCGCGCCCGCCGAGTTCGGCGCGTCCTATAGGCCGACTGCGACGGTTTATCGAGCCGCGCCCGGCACGCTCGATCACTGGCTCACAGAAAGATATTGCCTCTATACAACGGGAAAACGCGACCAGGTAGTCTATGGCGACATCCATCACGGGCCGTGGCCGCTACAGCCGGCTGAGCTGGAATTGCGCGCAAACACGATGACCGAGCAGATCGGGATCGAGCTACCGGACAGCAAACCGATTTGCCACTTTGCGCGCTATCAAGAGGTGGTGGCTTGGCCGCTGGTGGCTATCGTCAGAGAATAGTTATCGCCCCGAAGAAAATTTTTTGTTCGGCGACCCTGAACGCTCGCCAGTGATGCCGGTCAAAATCCACTGAAGAATGGATGACTTCGCCGTCTTGAATGGTCTTCGATCGGCGCTATACTCTTAAGCCGTGAAAGATAATTCTGTTGAACAAAAAGAGATGGATCTCTTGCACAGTCAGTACCAGGCACTTCTCGAGATTTCGGAAGCGATTGCCTCGCACCGAGAGCTCGAGCAGCTCTTTAAAGATCTTGCGCCGCGACTGCATCGCGTCGTGGAGTTCGACTTCGCTAATCTGATTCTGCATGAGCCGCTGCGCAAGGTGATGAAGTCCCACGTGCTCGAGACTCCCGATCCATCCTATGTTTGTCCCGAAGGGGAATGTCCCATGGAAAGCCCGGGCGGCTGGGTCTGGGAGACGCAAAAGCCGTGGGTCGTCTCGCATCTGGCAAGCGATACTCGATTTCCCGATCTGTCCAGCTGGCTATGCGATCGCGGTGTCCAGTCGCTGTGCGTCGTTCCCGTTACCACGGCGTTGAGGAAATTGGGCGCTTTGGCCTTCGGCAGCCGAGTCGAAGCCGCGTATTCAGAAGTCGATGTGATTTTCTTGCACCAGGTGGCTCGGCAAGTCGCTGTGGCGGTAGACAACGCGCTCAATTTCGCGCAGGCGCAGTCGGTTCAGGCGCAACTCAAAGACGAGCGCGACCGCTTGAGCCTTTTGCTCGAGGTGAACAATGCCGTGGTCTCCGTGCTCGACTTGCACGAACTGCTAAACGTGGTCTCCGCGTCATTGCGGCGACTGGTGCCGCACGAGTACGCGAGTCTTTCTCTCTACGATGCGGAAACGCAGCGCCTGCAAATCCACGCGTTGGACTTTCCGGTGAGCAAAGGATTGCTTCAGGAAGGTCTTTCGATCGCGGTCGAGGGTTCGCCGACCGGCCGGGCGATCAAGACGCGCCAGCCGGTGTTTATCACTCGCACTGAAATCGAGCAGTTTGGTTCCGACATCGCGGGGCGCATTCTCGGCGAAGGGCTCAAATCGGCGCTTTGCTTACCGTTGATATCCCATGGCCGTCCTCTTGGTACGCTGGTTGTGGCAAGTCTCGTGGAGGAGAAATTTCCTGAGCGGGATGCAGAATTGCTGCAACATGTGGCGAATCAAATCGCGATCGCGGTGGAAAACTCGGTCGCATTTCACCAGGTTGTCGACCGCGCCAACAAATTGACTGAAGAGAAGCTTTATCTGCAAGATGAAATTCGCACCGAATATAACTTCGAGGAGATCGTCGGCGAAAGTCCCGCCTTGAAGCGGATCCTGGAACAGCTACAGACCGTGGCGCCGATCGATTCCACGATTCTTATTCTCGGCGAAACCGGCACGGGCAAGGAATTGATCGCGCGCGCCATCCATAATTTAAGCGGACGGCGCGAGCGGACTTTAGTGAAAGTTAATTGCGCCGCTATTCCGACCGGACTGCTCGAAAGCGAACTATTCGGTCATGAAAGGGGCGCCTTCACCGGCGCCATTGCGCAGCGCATCGGCCGCTTCGAACTGGCCCATCGAGGGACGCTCTTTCTCGATGAGGTTGGCGATATTCCCTTTGATCTCCAACCCAAACTCTTGCGTGTTCTCCAGGAACAAGAGTTCGAGCGCTTGGGCAGTCCACGAACCATTCGAGTCGACGTGCGATTGGTGGCCGCCACCAATGTGGATCTGGCGCAGAAAGTGGCCGATAATCAATTTCGCAGTGATTTATACTACCGGCTCAATGTCTTCCCTCTGACGATCCCACCCTTGCGTGAACGGCGGGAAGATATTCCCTTGTTGGTGCGTTACTTCGCCCAAAAACATGCGCGGCGGATGAAAAAACCGATCGATACGATTCCCGTCAAGGTGATGACCGCGCTGTCGGAATATTACTGGCCCGGCAACGTTCGCGAGCTGGAAAATTTCATCGAGCGTGCGGTCATCCTTTCCCGTGGGACAGAACTTCAGGTTCCTCTTGCTGAGTTGAAGCAAAGGACAACACCGGTCACGACGGTTGTCCCCGTATCGAGTCGAGGAGATGGTGTCGCAACTCTGGAACACGCTGAGCGGGAGCATATCGTGCGCGCTCTCGGCGAGACCAACTGGATAGTTGGCGGTCCGGCGGGCGCCGCCGCGCGGCTCGGCATGAAGCGGACGACACTGCAATCCCGCATGCGAAAATTGGGCATCACTCGCGCCAACTGACGCCATCATTTCGGCGCCTCCCGATCAGTCGGCGTAAAGCTCTTAGGCCGATCGCTAGTCAAAACAATCCGCAAGCGCTGCTGGTCATTGGTATGGAAGTTGTCGCAAAGTGAGGGATACAACTCGTGCTCCACGGCAGGAACGCCGTACTACACGGAACAAGAGATTTGTAGTTCGGCGATGGGCCATAGGAGGTTTTGTGATCGATCATGCTGGAGTGGCGGTTAACAACTTCGGCGCGAGCAAGGCATTTTATGCCAGTGCGCTTGCACCGATTGGCTACGCGCTATTGCTCGAGGTGAGTGATGCCGCCGGCTTCGGCGTACCGCCAAAGCCGGACTTTTGGATTGGTGCTAGCGCGTCGAATGTGTCTCCCATCCACGTCGCTTTTCGCGTTGCCAGCCGTTCGCTCGTTGATGCTTTCTACAAGGCAGCGATTGCCGCCGGCGGCCGTGATAACGGCGCGCCCGGTCTACGTCCGCATTACCATCCAAACTACTATGGCGCATTCGTCCTTGATCCGGACGGTCACAACATCGAAGCCGTCTGCCATGAGCCGGAGTGACCTAGTCAGCCATTTTGCTGACATAGCCGTCAAACTGACCGACAGAAGGAAGCAATGTTAAGTTTTCGGCGACGCAGTTGATTTCCGCAGGCTTCTGCCAGAGACTGAACTATCGCGCCCTTATTCTTTATGAGAGATGATGCGATGCAGCTCTATTACAATCCTCAAAGTCGCGCGGTGATCGCCAAATGGATGCTTGACGAGTGCGGCGTGGCCTATGAGATCGTTTCCATCGATCTAAAAAAACGCGAGCACAAAACCCCGGAGTTCCTGCAGATCAACCCGGCCGGCAAGCTACCTGCCCTCGTCGATGGCGACTCCAGGCTCTTCGAAAATGCGGCGATCTGCCTCTATCTCGGCGACAAGTTTCCAGAAGCGAAGCTCGCTCCCAAGATCGGCGCGCCGGAACGCGGGCGCTATCTCTCATTGATGATCTACTCGACCTCGCAACTCGAACCCGCGATGGGCGATGCGCTGTTGGATGTGTCGACTCTGCCTCAACGCGGCTGGACAGATTTCGAGACCGTCAAGGACGTGATCGAAAAGGAGTTGGACGACGGCCCCTATTTGTTCGGCGACTGGTTCAGCGCCGCTGATGTGATGATCGGCTCCATGTTCATTTGGAAGCGGATGTGGGGTTGCCCGCCCGACCGGCCGAAGCTGGAAACTTATGTGGATCGTCTCCTGGAGCGCCCCGCAGCGATGAAAATTGGCTGATGACTAAGGAGGAAACTAAGGAGACCGGAAGTGATATTTGGCTTTCACGTTTGGTAACTATCAGACTTGCCGCCAATCATCTCGGTTTATTTGACCGGCGTGATGCGTGCTCGTCGGCATCGCCGACGCCACATCGAAGTGTTTGATCCGGTCGAGCAAAATTTCGCGGTTCCCCTTTAAATATCCGTTTAATCCGACCCAATTTTATAGGAAGCCCTAAAAAATTCATCACAGGTGTCCTGAGAGCACGCCCTCATTCGTCGTATTTATGAAACACGACAAAAACTATTGTAGGGCTACTCGTTGGGACTGTGGAAGCAGGAAAAGAAGCAATGACGCAGGCACAGAATATGGGGAAGAAGTGCCAGGGCATTAGGTGTCTGGCGAGCGAATCCAGCAGCAAATACTTTCGCAACTATTTTGCTAGTCTTTAAGGAGATATGGACCTATGGCACACGAGACAATTCATGGTACGTATCGACAAACGAATTTGCCGAACGAATCTGCCGATTATCTCTCAAAACGCGAGGAACTTCGCATAGCCGAAATCGACTTAATGCGCCAGCGTGAACGTGTCGCGGAGCTTCGCCGGCGGCTTCCGCAAGGCGCAATCGTGCAGGACTATGAGTTCGAAGAGGGGCCAGCGGACCTCTCCGCCGGTGACACACCGATCCGAACAGTCCGCTTGAGCGACTTGTTCACCGGAAAAAATCGGTCGGTGGTGGTCTACCATTTCATGCACGGAAAGAGAAACACCACGCCGTGCCCGATGTGCACGCTGTTGATCGACGGCTTTAACGGTGTCGCTCACCACTTGGCCCAAAACCTCGACTTTGCCATCGTTGCTGCGGCCGATCCGCCAGTCCTGCGAGCGCATGCGCGCACACGGGGCTGGGATAACCTTCGGCTCCTGAGTTGTGGAACCAATACGTTCAAGTACGATCTGGGCAGCGAAGACGCCGAGGGTAACCAGGACTCGACGGTGTCGGTCTTTAGTCGGGACAGTAACGGCACCCTTCGCCACGTTTACAGCGCCCACCCATCGATGTCGAACGACATCAAGGAGCGAGGCCTCGATCTGCTGTGCCCCGTCTACAATATCCTGGACCTCACACCCCAAGGGAGGGGAGATTGGTATGCGTCGTTCGATTATGCCCCTAAGGTGCAAGCGGCGCGCGGCTGAAATCGTGGTGCAGGGGACGTTTTCCGCACCCATTCAGTCTTGCCCCGAAAAGCGAAATCGAGACGCGTACACATCACGACCCTAACTTCACTTTGTACTGCAGGTCAGGTGTGGCGACTGACTTTAAGTAAGAAGGAGGAGGAGCGATCGGCATTACTGCGCAGATCGAGAAACTGCTTGTTACGCGCTGATGTAACTGTCGTTCAAATCGTTCCAGCGGTTGCGGTGTAAATTCGTTTGGCTTGTCTACGATAACGCCTCCAATCGTTTTATAGGACTTGCCCACCCCGCCGATCAATAGTGCCTCATTGATTTTAGCGCCGATTGCGAGAAAATTGGCAGAGTATAGAGCGCGATCGGATTGGTGGAAAATGCGAAATCGATTTTTTCCCCCTGACTCGTTCTCCCCACGCTGACCCCGAAACAAGAGGCAACAGGTTATGGATCGCAACCCACAAGCCGGCTTAGGGACTGCGGCTGAATACGCGCGCGACAGGGTGGACGCCGTCTACCGCTCCGACTCGCGCCACGTCCTCGCCACGTTAATCCGCCTGCTCGGAGACTTCGATATCGCCGAGGAGGCGCTGCACGACGCTTTCAGGGCAGCTTTGGAGCAATGGCCGCGCGACGGTGTGCCTGCCAATCCGCGTGCCTGGCTCGTATCGACCGGGCGTTTTAAGGCCATTGACGCAATTCGCCGGCGCACCCGATTCGAGCCGTTGCCGGACGATATCGACAGGCGACTCGTGGCTGACACCGATGATCCCAAGGCGTGGAACGACGAAAGCATCGAAGACGACCGGCTGCGCCTCATCTTCACCTGCTGCCATCCAGCCCTGTCGCCGGACGCCCAAGTGGCGATGACGCTACGCGAAGTCTGCGGCCTCACAACCGAGGAAGTCGCGCGGGCTTTTCTCTCATCGCCGCCGACAGTGGCGCAGCGCATCGTGCGCGCAAAGGCAAAGATTCGCAACGCGCGCATTCCCTATGAAGTACCCTTGGCGACCGATCTGCCGGACCGGCTCGATGGCGTGCTTCGGGTCGTCTATCTCGTGTTCAACGAGGGATACTCCGCGTCATCCGGTGCGGCGCTCACGCGGCACGATCTTTCAAGCGAAGCGATCAACCTCGGTCGGCTGCTTGTGGAGTTGCTGCCGGAGCCGGAAGCGCTGGGACTACTCGCGCTGATGCTGCTCCACGACTCGCGCCGAGCCGCACGCACATCGCCCAGCGGGGAGTTGATCCTGCTTGATGACCAGGACCGTTTGCTTTGGAACCGGGAGCAGATCGCGGAGGGCTCGGCGCTGGTGGAACAGGCGCTGGCGGCACGCCAGGTCGGCCCATACACCATCCAAGCGGCGATCGCAGCCGTGCACGCTAACGCACTGAACGCCGGCGCCACAGACTGGGCCCAGATCGTCGCGCTGTACGACCTGCTGGCCCGGGCTGAGCCGTCGCCCGTGATCGAGCTAAACCGCGCGGTAGCGGTGGCGATGCGCGACGGTCCGTCTGTGGGAGTTGTACTGATCGACTCGATCCTGGAACGCGGCGATCTCTCGGACTACCACCTGGCGCACGCGGCTCGGGCGGATCTCTGCCGGCGGCTGGGGCGAACAGCGGAAGCCCGCTTCTCTTACGAACGGGCCCTGAGCCTCACGCAACAGGAGCCAGAGCGGCGTTTTTTGGAGCGGCGGTTGGCCGAATTGGCGGATTAAAACTGCGAACCCACTTTTTTGGGATTCCCGTTGTCGATTTTAGGCT
>DASXSW010000337.1:0-3957 GCA_036505755.1 Binatia bacterium
CCGCATCGGCGGGGTACGAATCGTTAGCCCCAACCTCGAGGGAATTACCGTCGGCAACTCCACCCCTGTGGTCTACTGCCAAAACGATCTTGGCGGCGCCTGGGAACGAGACCAACTGGGAAAGTGGACCAACGCTTGCACCCCGGGCGGCGAAGCACAACGCAAAGACGCTTTTCATTTGGGCATCAACCTTATTCTTTACGCCATGACCGAGAACTATAAAGAAGACCTGATCCACGTCCCGTTCATCCGCAAGCGGCTCACCCGGTAAGCGATGAAAGATCTCTACCTCATCGGCGCTGCGCCCGGCTGGCTGATCGGGCTCATCAGTCTCGGCGCGGCGGCGCTGCTGGTACAGCAGTTTTTCACCTTAAGGCAGCGGCTGCCGCTCGGCCAAACGACTTTTCTCATCTTCCTGCGCGCCTGTGTTTATGCAGTCTTGCTGTTCTTTCTGTTCGGCCCGGCGCTGATCGACAAGCGCGTGACTAAACTACGCCGGCCGCTGACGCTGCTCATCGACAGCTCGCAGAGCATGGGCTTTCCCGCCAGCGCCAAGAACACGCCCGGTGACAAACCGGGGCAAAGCCGGCTCGATCTTGTGAGAGAAAAACTCGAAGGCGGAAAAGACCCGCTGATTCAAAGACTCAATCGCGATTATGATCTCCGCGTGATCAGCTTCGGCACGACTTTGGACCCGATTGCGCCGGCCAGCATCGCGAACTTGAAAGCGCAAGCGCCGGGTAGCCGTTTGCTGGAGCTGGTGCAAACGGCGGCGCGCGACGGCGGCGCTCAGTCCGGCATCGTTGTCTTCAGCGATGGCATTACCAACGGTGAAAGGAAATCGCTGGACGGCGCACCGCCGCTGCCGGTGCCGGTATTTACCGTCGGCGTCGGCGAAAGCGAAGGTTTCACCGACGTACGCATCGCTAAGGTGGGCGCGCCCGAGTTCGCTTTTCGCGGACGCGAGTTCAAAATCGATCTGACGATACAAGCCTCCGGCATGAAGGGAAAATCGGTGCCGCTGTTCTTCAACCGGGGCAAGAATCTTATCACCACCCGCACGGTTGCCATCGACGCCGACTCCTTCGAGCAGAAAGTCACGCTAAGCTTCACGCCGAAAGAGCTGGGCACCCATGGTTTTTCCGTCAGCATTCCCACCCAGCCCGGCGAACAAATCACGCAGAACAACCACAAGGATTTTAAAGTCGACGTCCAACGCGATAAGATCCGGGTTCTTACTCTGTCCGGATCGCCGTCGTGGAACTATCGCTTTTTACGCATGGCGATGAAGCAGGATCCATTGATCGAGCTGGTCTCCTTTGTCTTTCTGCGCACGCCGATGGACACCGTCGATGTGCCGGAGAGCCAGCTGAGTCTGATTCCTTTTCCCATCGATGATATTTTTCTCGAAGAGCTGAAAAATTTCGACGTCATCTTCTTCGACGACTTTTCCTACCGCGCTTATTTCAATCCGGTATACTTGGAGCGGGTCAGAGACTTCGTCCGCGACGGCGGCGGACTCGCCATGCTCGGCGGCTCGCGCTCTTTCGACGCCGGCGGTTACGGCGAGAGCGCGCTGCGGGAAGTGTTGCCGGTGGAACTGGACGGCAAGGGAAACTATCAGTCGCAAACCACCGTGAGCGCAGCTTTGTCGGCGACTGGCAAAGTCCACCCAATCACGCGATTGTTGCCCGAGCCGAAGAGCAATGAAGAGGCTTGGAGCAAGTTGCCGGCACTGACCGGATTAAACCAGGTGCGTGGCGTGCGCGGCGAAACTCTCATTACCGCGGGCGGCGATGGTGCGCCGACGGCTGCGCCGCTCCTGGTTGTCGGCCGCTTCGGCAAAGGGCGCACGCTGGCGTTGCTCAGTGACGATGCCTGGCGATGGAACTTTATAGCCGTGGGTAACCGGGAAACCCCGCAAAATCATTTAAAGCTCGTGCGCCAGGCGGTCCGCTGGCTGGCTCAAGAACCATCATTTGAGCAAGTGCAGCTACATCCCATCCCAAGCGCCCAACCGGGGGAAAAAATCGCGATCAAATTGAAGGTTCTGAAAGACGATTTCACGCCCACCCGCCAAGCGTCCGTACAACTTCGCGTTGTTAATCCCGAAGGCGAGCCGACGCTGGTGCCCGTCGCCGCCGACAGTGAAGAAGGCGAATACACAGGAGAGTTTACGCCGACCAAAGAAGGCACTCACCGTGTCGAAGCCGAAGCGAGTCTCGGCGGCAAAGTTTTAGGCAAAGACAACACCAGCTTCGGCGCGGCGTTTTCCTACGGCGAAACCGACGATGGCCGACCGCGTCTCGATTTGCTCAAGCAAATCGCCGAGTCGAGTAAGGGCGAATATTTCGCCATCAACGACTGGGATCAAAAAGCGGTGGAAAAGATCGCCGCGAGATTGGAAAGTGTCGCTCCGTCCGAGATCGTCGAACGGCGCCAAACCCGGCTGTGGAGCAATGTTTGGCCGTTCGCGATCATTCTGGCAATGCTCAGCGCCGAGTGGTGGATGAGGCGGAAGTGGGGACTTATTTAACTCGAAACAACCAAAGAGACGCCGCGCTGATGACCGATTCAAAGGCATACGCATCGATCCTACTGTTGATTTTGGCGGCTCTGCCGGTACGTGTCTTTGGCTTTTGCCATGAAACCGATGTCGTCCAAGGGCGAATCTTTCAAGCCGCAGCCAGCAGCGCGCCATTGCTTGCGATAGAATGGTTCGGACATTCGACTTTTCAAATCACGTCATCCAAAGGCACGCGCATTCTCACCGATCCGCATGGCGCCTTCGACCTACCCCGTCCGACTTTACCGCAGCATATCGTTACCACCAGTCACCGACATCCTCCGCACAGTAGCGTCCACATGGCGCCAGGCACGCCGGTAATCATCCACGGGCTCACGCCGGGGGGAGAAAATTGGCAAAAGATTTCGACGACGATTCGAGACGTGTCGGTATATGTCGTGCCCGCTTTCCACGATAAAAGCCAAGGTATGCAGCGTGGCAAAAATGCGATCTTCGTCTTTCGCGTCGACGATATCTGTATCACGCACCTGGGCGATCTGGGCCATATCCTCGGTCCCGACCAACTCAAGATGATGGGCAAGATCGACATCTTGCTCGTCCCCATCGCCGGCGGCTACTACACAGTGACGGCAACCGAAGCGCGGGAGGTAACGAAGCAGGTGAATCCCAAGATCGCCATCCCGATGCACTTTTGGTGGGAGCAGGCAGTGCAGGAATACACCCAAGGCGTCGAGCGAGTAAAAATGTTAAATTCACCGGCGCTAAAAATTTCCAAGCCGGAATTGCCGCAACCGATCCAAACGATCGTGATGCCGTGGGGACAAAGATAACGGTTGCGGATTTCGCCTCGTAACGAGCCTGATTCATCACGCTCGCATTCTGCGATCCGACGGCTTGAACGATTTGAACTGTTTGAACGGCTTGAACCTTTTCCCTCTATATTGATTCGATCGGAGGAAAGACCATGAAAACAGTGCGAGTGCATAAATACGGCGGCCCTGAAGTCCTGACGATTGACGACATTCCCGTCCCTGAACCTAAGGCTGGCGAGGTGCGGGTTAAGATCGAAGCCATCGGTGTCAACTACGTCGACATCTACCAGCGCACCGGGCTTTATCCGCTGCAAACGCCTTTTACATTAGGAAACGAAGGCGCCGGCGTCGTCGATGCAATCGGCGACGGGGTCACTGAAGTCAAAAAAGGCGATCGTGTGGCCTATGCGATGGTTCCCGGATCTTACGCTGAATGTGCAATCGTGCCCGCCTGGAGACTCGCGCCCGTGCCGGCCAACATCGATGCCAAATCCTCGGCCGCGATCATGTTGCAAGGCATGACCGCGCATTATTTGACGCGCAGCACCTATCCGTTAAAACAAGGCGAGGTTGCACTGGCGCACGCGGCTGCCGGCGGTGTCGGTTTGCTGCTGATCC
>DASXSW010000338.1:0-6705 GCA_036505755.1 Binatia bacterium
TTGACCATCCTCCTCGACTAACAAACGTTTTAGAAGCTCCATGAATCGTTCACCCCCTTTCTGATTTGAGCTGATTTTGATACCGCGTATCAACTGAGATGTTGAATTCGAGGCCTAGTGGAGATTGGGATTGAGCAACGACTGTACCTATTTGCGTGTCGTGATTATTCCTCCATATGAAGCGTTTCCGATTCATCAGCTTTCCATCCACGGCCTGATTTGTGGTGTTCTGTCGTTTAACTGCGCTGAACAATAACGGGCTTAGGTCACACAATTGTCGGCGGCAGTGTTCAGGTATGGATTGGAAGAGAGTGAAAAGTTAGTAACTCAAAGTATTTCTGTACGTTAAATAAGAACGCGCAAGCATTGTTGGAGACCGACGAAAGTTTTTGGAAGTGGCAAACGAAACGAGCATTGTCTTATCTGGATTACAAGATCCCCTGCGAATGTTTTGGTGCGAGTGGAAGCGGCCAGCCAGCAACGGCCATATTTAGTGCAGTTTGTTCTTGCCCGCTTCTACCAAAATATGGGTGAGGTCGTCCACGAGAGGTATGAGGCGAGACGAAGTTTCCAGATCACGCCTTTCGTTCAGTCATTTGCACAACTGCATCAGTTCATCGTTGATCCGCAGTAGCTGTTTGAGAGTATCATCGTCGATAATCATGTGTGAACCTCGTGCCGGGGCGAGCCGGAGTTAGTTCTTACCTTGACGCTGCGAAGGAGGCGCCACGCATCCTCGTAACGGGTCCAATCTTTGCGGGGTTTCTTGCTGTTGCCTGTTGCGTATTTACCATTAGAGGCGAATTGATTGCGCTCAAGGGGATCGATCTAGACTTTATTAACCGGCTCATCGATGTTCAGCGCAATCTATCGCGCGGAAAAATTACGCTTCCGAAAAACGGCAAGACCCGAAAAGTCGACATGAGCAAACAGTTGGCCACCGTGCTCGGCGAATTACTTTCGAGAAGGCGAGCCGCCGCGTTGCGCAAGGAAATGGAGAAGCCGGCAGAAGAGCGTCGGGACGTGGCCACGGTAGTTAATGAAGTCATGGAGGGATGGCCTTTCACGACCCCTGAGATCATCTCAAAATCTGAGGCAACCAAGCGAAGAGGATCCCAATGTACAAAACCGCGGGGCGGGACGCAGCTTGATCCGAGCAACCTGCGAAAGGTATTCACTAAGCTTCTTACCGATGCGAAGGTTAGACGTGTTCGCTTCCACGACCTCAGACACACCTTCGCGACCATGATCCAGCAAGGCGAGGGTTTGGCCTACGTTCGGGCCAGATGGGACACAGCTCGATCAAGGTAACTGTCGACATCTACGGGCATCTAGTCCCAGGCGGAAACCGCCAAGCCGTAGACAAGCTCGATGAACAGATAACCCCAAAAACGGCCCAAGAGGCGGCTAATGCTTAGAAAAAATGGCTGTTGGAAACAAAAAGTGGAAACAATTGGAAAGAAGACTAGACTGGGAACGGGTAAGCTATTGAATTATTTGGCGCGCCCGGAGGGATTCGAACCCCCAACCCCCAGATCCGTAGTCTGGTGCTCTGTCCAATTGAGCTACGGGCGCTCGGAAAAATACCAGACCTCAATTCATTGGAAATTGCCACACGGGAAGTTTGGTTTTCCGAAAATCAATGGCGGAGAGAGAGGGATTTGAACCCTCGGTACCCTTTTGGGGTACACACGCTTAGCAGGCGTGCGCCTTAGACCACTCGGCCATCTCTCCGTAACGGTTGATTTGTCCAATTCCGGCTTAATGCCAGAGATCTACGCATCAGAGCTTCGCGCTCTCAATGTGTAGGCCAAATTGCTCTGACGGGTTCGACAAAATTAGCACAGGAATCTACCATTTTCTACAATTGTCGGTTGCGAAAAACTCCGAAGGTTGAAATCGATACATGAGCAACCCTGACGAAAAAAAGGGGGCAGGCCCTGTGCAACGACCTGCCCGCTAATCAACGCAGATATATTGAAGAGACTAGTGCTCTTACCCTTCCCAGATCGGTTTCACGTAGGTATCGAGCCATTTCTTCGGGTCTTCGAGGAACAGTTGGTCAGTTACTGGGAGCGGCTTCGCACCTTTTCCGAAGGCCGCATCGATCGAGGTCTTCGATTTGAAGTCATTACGAGAGGACTCTCGCCCGACAGAATCAATCGTTTTCTGACCCTCTTCCGAAATCAGCCATTCGGCGAACAGCTTGCCGGCGTTTGGATTCGGCGCCTTAACGTAAATACCGGCTTGGCGCGGAAACAAGACCGGCGGTATCGTCTTGACGTAACCCACCGGCGTGCCCTTATGGATCTCTTCCATGACGTCATGAAGCAGAGCCGGCATACAGATCGGGTATTCACCGGAAATGACCAGACGAAACATCGCGCTGGTGCTTTTGTGAACCGGCACGTTTAACGCTTTTAGCCCCTTCACGAAGTTGTTGAAACGCGCGTCGTCCTTCCATTGAGTTTTCAAACCAGAAAGCATCGAGCTTAAAGGACCCGCCCGCATGGGATCATCCAGAGCGACCATTCCCTTGTATTTCGGGTTAGCGACTTCCTCCCAGCTTTTCGGCAAATCCGCCGGCTTAATCTTTTTCGTGTTGTAGGAAAGCGCTTGAATTTGCAGGCTCACAGTCGGCATGGTTGGATCGTGCAAAACCAAGACATCGCGCTGCACAGTATCGTAATTCATGATCGCCCCAGCGGCGCGAATCACGGGCGGGGCGTTGTCCGAAAGCACGACATCGAAACTCGCCTGCCCACCCTGAAATTCCGTCAAAGCGCGCGTGACGATTTCCGGGTTCCTACCCTGCCAGTAAGTCGCTTTGATGCCGGGATAGCGTTTCATGAATGCCTCAGTGATCACCTTGAGATGTTCCACGTCCCAGACAGAATAGACGATTAAATTCCCTTCTTGCTTGGCCTTCGGATAAAGCTCAGCGCTCGCTTTCTCAAAGGCCTTCGCTGCCGCGGCTGTCGCACCGGCACTACCCCCTTCCCTCTTGACCTGCTTGGGAATCACTTTCTGCGCCGCCGCTTTTGGGTCTTTCACTGCCTCTTTGATCGCTTCCTTCACGGCGGCTTTCTCCGCCGCCGTCGCTATCGTGGCGAGAAAGAAACTAATTGATAACCCAACCGCGATCACTTTTGTCGATTTGCTTAGCATTCTTGCCTTCCTCCCTTGTTGACTGCTTAATTGTGACCCTCAATTACAGACTGAACTTCATCTTGAACGCGAATTTAGCGACTGACACGGCGACAATCAAGATAATTAAATAGATCACACCGCCCGCCGCGGCTTCCGCCCACTGGCCAACTCGGAAGTATTCGAATAGGGTTACCGGACCATACTCCTTACCCGGAGCCGTCAGCAACACCGCCACGTCAACATTACGAATCGCCTCGATAAATATATAGAACAGAGCTCCGCCGACCGATGGTTTAAGGATCGGCAGCGTGATCTTGAAAAAAACATGTCGCCATCTCGCCCCGTGGACCCAGGCGGCCTCGTCCAGCTCTTTGTGGATGTTGACAATAGAGCCCGACGCGTTCCTGAACGCGTAAGGAAAATAGGCGACAAATAGACCGATCCCTAAAGCCCACAGGCTATTGTACAGAGGCGTGCCGATAAAAATGATCAATAGGCCAACGGACAGAACCAATGGTGGAAATGCCAAGGGCAGAGTGCCGATAAACTCAAACACTTTCGCTCCTGCCGCTCTCGTTCGGTAAATCGTAAACGCCATCACGATCCCCGCGAGCACGGTCACAATGGCGATCGTGACCGACAGAATGAGAGAATTATAGAGTCCGGTCACGAAGCTTGGATGCCTCATGACCGTATAATAATTGGTCAACACGGCATTCGACGGGAACTGCATAAAGGTGTCGTAGTCGAAATAAGGGATCATCGAAACGACGATTAAAACAATGAACGGGAGGACGATCCCAGCCAAGAAGTAGAGGAATACGGCCAAGAAAGTTAGGTACTTCCACGGTCCGATATCGATCACTTTCACGCGATACCCTTTCCCCGTGATCGTCGCATAACGCTCGGAGAAACGCGTCGCGCGGATGTAGAAGTAAAGCGTGATGACCGACAGCACCACCAACACGACGCTGTATGCCGTCGCTAAACCGGTATTGAACTCCAGAGCCATAGAATCGTACACGCGGCTGACGAACACTTTGATGTTGCCCGGTGTTCCTTGCAACACCGGCGTCTCAAACGAGCGCAGTCCCCTGAGGAAGTTAAGCACTAGGGCGGAAGTAAATGCCGGGATGGCGAGCGGAAAAGTAATCTTGAACATCGTATTGACCGGCTTGCTGCCAGCGATGTAAGCGCTTTCTTCGAGCGATGGATCGAACGACAGAAACACCGGTAACAAGAAAAGATAACCTAACGGCACGCAGGCAAGACCGAACACCCACACCATGCCGGCCATGGTGAAAGCGTTAAAGATCAGCGTCTCGATGCCAAAGAAATGCTGTAGCATGCCGTTGAGAATGCCCGACCTCGGAGCCAGGAGTAAGATCCAGGCGATGTTTTTCATGATCGGCGGCATCAGGATCGGATAGAGCGGCAACAATTCCACCAAAGCCTTACCCGGCGTGTTGGTGCGCGCGACGATCCACGCAAGGAACGCGCCTAAAACCGTCCCCAACAGCGCCGAACCGGCCGCGTAGACTACTGAGTTTGACAGCATCGGCATGATGTCTTTGTCGCCAAACACACGGAGATAGTTGGCCAAGTTTAGGCCGACGGTGAAACCCAATTTACCGCTGGTGAAGCTGCGCCACATCACGACCAAGACTGGTGTCATGATCGCCGCACCCGCAAGAGCGCTGGCGATGAGCGGCACGAGAGTCCCCTGTCGAAAGGCAATTTTTATTGAATTACCCGTAAGCGTATTTCCTGCTCCTCCAACGATTAGTGGCGGCTACACAGGCGCGAAATTAATGGGTGACGATCACGCTTATCGAAGAGCGGTCGATGGACACGAACGTCTTACCGCCATCGCCGTTGACGCGAATCATCGGGCAGAGCTTATGTGAAGTCACGACCAACTCCTTCGATCCGATTTGGACCCGGTGATCGGTCAAACCGCCGCGATACTCCCGGCTAGTCATGAGTCCTTCGAGCACGTTATCCGTGCCCTTGGGAAAACCGTCATGGCTGAGCTTGACCTCCGTGGTACGGATGACGACCTTGCAGGTATCACCCGCCGCCACGGTCTTTGGCGCGAGCGATATCAGATCGGCGCCGTTAAAATCCGGCACATTAACCAAACAGTTGTCGCCTTCAATTCGAACGACCCTGCCATCCACCAGCGCCGCGTGCCCGACAAACGCTGCGACAAACGGATGCAGCGGACGGTTGTAGATTTCGTCCGGCGTGCCGTATTGGAGAATTTTGCCGCCGTCCATCACCACGACCGCATCGGAGATCGTAAAAGCCTCGTCCTGATCATGAGTCACGTAGAGCGCGCTGATGCCGACTTTTTTAATTAATTTTTTCAGCTCGACGCGCATTTCTTCGCGCAACTTAGCATCGAGGTTGCTGAGCGGTTCGTCGAGAAGAATGAGCCGCGGCTCAAGCGCCAAGCTCCGTGCAAGGGCGACGCGCTGCTGCTGCCCGCCGCTCAATTGCGACGGGTAACGCTGTTCACGACCTTGCAACCCGACGAGATCCAGGGTCGACATCACCTTGCGCTTGATCTCCTCTTCGGACTTCTTGCGCAACTTGAGCCCGAAGGCAACGTTGCTGAAAACCGTCATGTGGGGCCAGAGCGCGTAGCTCTGGAAAACAAAACCAATGGCGCGAGAATATGGCGGTACGAGAATGCCCCGCTCGATGGAAGTCTGAATTTTATCGGCGATCGAAATCGACCCGGTATCTGGGACTTCGAGGCCGGCGATTGACCGCAGCAACGTGGTCTTGCCGCAACCCGATGGACCTAAAAAGGAGAGAATACCATGGTCGAATTCGAAGCTGACGTTATCTAGCGCCTTGACGTCTTTGTAAAATTTTGACAGGCCTTCTACTTTTAGTATCGCCATGATTTATGTCCGAACAGTCATTCGCGCAAAAAACACGCCAGGACCTTTCCGTATCACTGCCTGGCAGTGTACTTACTCTAATCACTGGAAAAATGGAAACATTTAACTAACAAGTGGTTAAATGACGCGCGTCAAGGATAGCGCATCGGGAGGTGGCCAGTTTGCCAACTGAGACGACAAATCCGTTTCTTAAGCAGTTGCTGCCCTAAAATTGGCCGCGCCTGGGCCTACCCTGGTTGAAGACGTACGCCGCAACGATGTCACCCTGAGCAGAGCGAAGGGTCTCGTCTTTTCGTAATATCATCATGCGCCGGTCGTTTTCCCAATTTCTAGACTTTGCACTCTTCGCCCATTTGCGCGAGACAATGCATGTGCGGTGAAAATCACCCCACTATGCCAACGCCACCTTCTGCTGATACTTGGCAACTTGAACCTTCCATTTCAGGCGCTCGCGGATCACGTCCGCCAGCGCAGTGGCCGCCGGCGGCTCGCCGTGCACGATGTACGTCATGCGCGGCGCTTTTTTGAATGTGCCGAGCCAACGCAAAATCTCTCCTTGATCCGCGTGGGCGGAAAACCCATCGAGGACTTTGATCTGGGCGCGCACCGGCACGACTTCGCCGAGGAGTTTGACTTCCTTGGC
>DASXSW010000339.1:0-2718 GCA_036505755.1 Binatia bacterium
CGACTCACACATTTACTATAACCACGCCCTTGGGCTCGAGGTAGTAGTCCAAGGCTTCGGGGCCGTGCTCGCGGCCGAGGCCGCTGGATTTGACACCACCGAACGGAAGCTCGTCGTAGCCGTAATGGAGCGAATTCACCCACACGTTGCCGGCTTGAAGCTTGTCGATTGCTTTGTTGGCGTACAATAGATTCCGCGTCCAGATCGACGAACCTAAACCAAATTCGGATGAGTTAGATTTTTCGAGCGCTTCGTCGAGAGTCTTGAAGGTGTAAACCGGTAGGGCGGGGCCGAACACTTCCTCTTTGGTCATGCGCGCGTCGTCAGGCACGTTGCTCATCAATGTTGGCAGATAGAAAAAGCCCTTGTCGAAGTCGCCGCCTTTGGGCCGCTCGCCGCCGAAGAGTACCTTGGCGCCGCGCGATTTGGCGTCTTCCACTTGCTCTTCGACTTCCTGGCGTTGCGAGCCGAGATGGATCGGACCCATGCGGGTTTCCTTGCTTATGCCATTGCCGACAGTTTTCTTTTTGAGGATTTCGACCAGCCCGCCGACGAAGTTATCGGCGATGGATTCTTGGAGAAATAGCCGCTTTACGCCTAGGCACATCTGTCCGCAATTAAAATAGCGGCCAACGTCGGCCATCTTCACCGCCAAGTCGAGATTAGCATCTTCCATCACGATCATTGGGTCGCTGCCGCCGAGCTCCAGCGTGACACGCTTAATTTCGCGCCCGGCAATTTCCATAACGTGGCGTCCGACCGGAGTAGAACCAGTAAAGGCGATACGGCGGATGCGCGGATTGCGCAGCAACTCTTCCCCGACGCTGCCTCCCGGGCCGGTGACGATATTGACCGCGCCTTTAGGCAGGGTCTTTTGTGCTTTGCCTTCGCCAAAAGTCGCCTGGGCGATGAGTTCGATAACTTTGATCGTTGCTAATGGAGTCGTGCTCGCCGGCTTGATGATGATTGTGTTGCCAGCGGCCAACGCCGGGCCGAGCTTGGTGCCCATTAAGGTCAGCGGAAAATTCCAGGGCACAATCCCGCCGCAGACGCCGATCGGCTGGCGTACGACCATGCCGTAAGCGCCTTTCTGCGGCAACGGCACATGAGAGCCGCGCACTTTCGACGCCAGGCCCGCGTAGAATTCCAAACCGTGAACCAGATGGTGAATTTCCAGGCCCGCCTCGAACAGCGTCTTGCCCTGCTCTTGCGTGAGTAATTGCGCGATTTCGCCAGTGTTCTTTTTAATCAATTCCGAAGCGTTCAAGAGCGCGTTCCCGCGATCTTCCGGTGTGACATCGGACCAGACCTTAAACGCATCCTCCGCCGCCTGAATTGCCTGCTGCACGTCTTTATCGTTACCTTGGGGCACGGTATCGACGGTTGCACCGGTTGCGGGGTTGCGCACTTCGGTTGTGTTTTTGGTTATTGAGTCGACGGATTCGCCGCCGATAAACATCTTGGCCATTAGATAACCCCCATGAAATAATTAAAGTTCAAGCCGTTTCAAAACGTTGAAATGGGAAACAGGTAGTGGCTACTACTTTCCTTTGAATTGCGCGGTTCTTTTCTCAAGATAGGCCTTGACGCCTTCCTGACCGTCCTCGCTGGCAAAGGTTTGCGCCAGGAGTTCTCTTTCGAAGGCCAAACCGTCGGGCAAGGACAATTCGAGACCGGTTTGTATCGCGCGTTTCACTTTGCCAACAGCGAGGCTACTCTTGTTCGGCACGATGAACTGGCGAGCATAGTCCATGACTTCCTGCATAAAATTTTCTTTCTCGTAGATGTAATGAACGAGTCCCATTTCGAGGGCTTCTTCGAAGGCGATGGTTTTGCCCGTCGTGCAGAGCTCCAAGGCGCGCGCCTTGCCGACCAAGCGCGGCAAGCGCTGGGTGCCGCCCATACCCGGCATGACCCCGAGATTGATTTCGGCGAGCCCGACGCGGCCGCCTTCTTTCTTGGCGATCCGGATATCGCACGCCATGGCAATCTCGAGACCGCCGCCGACTGCGTGGCCGTTTATCGCGGCGATAATAATCTTCGGCGTGTTTTCCAATCGCATCAGCACTTCGTGGCCGTGGAGAGCGAAATTGTTTTTAAAACCGAGGGACTTACTGGAGAGCATGTTGATGTCGGCGCCGGCGGAAAAGAATTTTTCTACCTTGCCGGTCAGCACGATGGCATGTACGTTCTCGTCAAACCGAGCCTCGAGAATCGACGCGTCCAATTCTTTTAGCAACTCGGTGGTGTAACTGTTCACCGGTGGGCGATTGATTTCCAGCACCGCAACGCCGTTATCGACGCGGTATTCGATCATTTTCGCATCAGCCATAACGCAGCCTCCTCTGTCAAACTAATAAATTCAATTAGCTGGCATCCCGTCGCAAGTCAAGGCAGCATCTTGGATTCGCGTCGCGTGTTGTGAGTTGGTTTCGGTGGAGACGAATGTACAAGATGGCAATGAAAGCACTCCGATGTATTCAAAGCGTAGAACTGTTTGGAAACGTTTTTGAACTGTGACATGACTAACAGGTTGCTGAAAAACTCCGTCGGAGTCCTTTGACGGTGCTCAGGACGAACGGAGGGGGTTTGATATCATTGAGGATTTTCCGTCCTTGCTGAGTTCTCGAAGCATTCCGAACCTTTTCTCAGCAGCCCGCTCGTCAAACTTTACATCCAGGAGGCAGTATGAGAGTCAAACCGAAGCGAAAACCGATC
>DASXSW010000340.1:0-6350 GCA_036505755.1 Binatia bacterium
CTCAAAATCTTGTTCACATTGAGTCACTACGACTATTTGGATCGGACGTTATGCTGTTCCTTCGATTACCGTTGCCTTGCTCGGATACGGGATCTGGCGCCGGAAGCCTCCCTGGGCATTATCTTTGGTTCGCATGTGAAGGAAAATCCGTTGGAGGCTGTCAAACGGCTGGGGGCGACCTCGATGCTCGTTCAAAAGGAGCTGGCGTCGCGGAGTTTTCTGGAGCACGCGTGGGCGGAGGGAGTCGACGTCTATATTTGGACCGTCAATGAGCTTCGGGATCTCGAAGCGTTTGCAGCAATGGGAGTGCAGGGATTGATTTCGGATTTTCCCGACCGGCTGCGGAAACTCAGGTCGCGGTAGATGTGCGACGGTTCGAATTGCAGCCCCAGACAAACTCTGCTCAGCGACTCGCCAAATGCCTCCAAATTGTTCATTTTTAAAGTCAATTACTTGACTTGGAAGGGAAATCCGTTAAAATTACCCCCGCGGAAAGTGTGGTCCGGATGGATCGGGGGTGATCTAATTTTATGACCGGAGTTCGAGTCCGAGAAAACGAGTCTATCGAGAGCGCAATCCGACGCTTTAAAAAACTCTGTGAAAAAGCCGGTATACTGGCTGAGCTGCGCAAACGTGAACATTACGAAAAACCCAGCGTTAAGAAGAAAAAGAAAGCAATCGCAGCAAAAAAACGGGCGATGCGGCGCGTGCGGCATTCTTTTTAGCCGATAGGCAAGCCAAGGTTGCGTAATTGCAGATGCCACTTAAGGCCGAGATACAAGAAGCCGTAAAGAGTGCAATGAAGAGGGCGGACGCGCTGACCCTTTCAACCCTTCGACTGCTGTTGGCGGCTGTTCATAATGAAGAGATTCGCGTCCGAAAAGAGCTCACTGCGGAAGAAATTCAAAAGATTATCGTGACCCTCTGCAAACAACGGGGCGAAGCCATTGAGCTGTTTCGCAGAGGAAGTCGAGAGGAATTAGCCCAAAAAGAAGAGGCCGAACTCGCGATTCTCCAACGCTTCTTGCCGCAGCCTCT
Source organism: Binatia bacterium (assembly GCA_036505755.1). Taxonomy (GTDB): domain Bacteria; phylum Desulfobacterota; class Binatia; order UBA9968; family UBA9968; genus DP-20. The sequence goes on from DASXSW010000340.1 coordinate 1,039, forward strand.
TTCCGAAGAAGAGGTGAAGGGCCTGATCCGTGCGAGCATCACCGAAGCCGGTGCAACGGGCCTCCAAGATCTTGGCAGGGTCATGAAGCTGGTGATGCCAAAGGTTTCCGGCAGAAGCGACGGCAAACGAGTAAACGAATTGGTGAGGGCGCTTCTCGGTGGGTAATGCCAGAGCAGTTGGGCGGCGGCATGGATCGTGTCTCCATTTGTGTGATTGATTGGAGCCGATAACGGATTGTTCGCTTGTAGATCGTGTGCAAAACGGACTGACATCCGTGAAACTCTTCTACCGGGTGCGCACACTGGGTCCGGAAGTGATCAGAGTGCGATGCCCCGATGGTTCCCGCAGGTGAACTGGGTCGATCCGATTCTCATCGTCGTGGTGGCCCTCTTCGGTTTGCGAGGATTCTTTAGAGGTCTGTTCCGAGAGATTTTTTCCATCGCAGGTCTGGTTGCCGGCTTCCTGTTGGCCGTAACTTACTCGCGACCGGTGGCATCATACGCGGCGACTATTTGGCAAATCTCCCCGTTGGTTCTTAAGGGCTCGGCGTTTGTCGCGATTTTTTTTGTTGTGTATTTTTTAATGAGCGCGGCCGGATGGTTGCTGCATCGCTCGGAGAGGTTGCTGTTTCTCAAAACTCTCAATCGTGCCGGTGGAATTGCCATCGGGGTCGGCAAAGGTGCCGCGCTTACAGCGCTGGTCGTTTTCTTCCTAAGCCAAGCGTCCTGGTTGCCGCGCCGGACCCGAGATAACCTTGATGGATCTTATCTCGTCACGCCACTGTCTTACCTTGCGGAGAGCCTGATTCGCATGGGCAAAGCGAGGATTTTGTTCGGTGAGTCCTCGCAACACGCCTTGTCACTGGATGAGAGTCGTTTATAACCGCCAGAGATGATTACTCAGGAAAAAATTGCTGAGATTCGTAGCCGAGCTTCGATTGTCGAGGTTATCTCGGATTATGTCACGCTCAAGAAGGCCGGCCGCAATCACATGGGCCTGTGTCCATTCCACACAGAAAAAACACCGTCATTCACTGTAAGCGAAGAAAAGGGAATCTACCACTGTTTCGGCTGCCAGACCGGTGGCAGTGTTTTTCAGTTCCTCATGCAGTACGACCAGCTGACGTTTCCGGAATCCGTGGAGCGCGTCGCCAAACGCTATGGCATTACCGTCGAGCGAAGCCAGGGGACAGGAGCAGCCCGCGAATCGGGTGACCGAGAAAACCTCTATCGCATCAACGAGCGCGTCGCCGGCAATTACCAAAAACTTCTCTTTGCCCATCCGGAGGGGAAGAGGGCGCTGGATTATCTCAAATCGCGCGGCGTCGATGACGCCACCGCCCGCAAATTCATGCTGGGCTATGCGCCGCAAAATGGCTCGGGTCTGTCGGGCTTGCTCAAAACGGAAAAGTGGTTGGTGAGCGATGTGCTTCGCCTGGGACTGCTCGGCCAGCGTGGCCCGCAGCAGTTTCACGAGAAGTTTTTCGGCCGGGTGATGTTTCCGATTATCAGCCCCGCCGGTAAGGTTATCGCCTTCGGCGGCCGGGTATTGAATGAAGCTTTGCCCAAGTATCTCAATTCAAGCGAAACACCGCTGTTTCATAAGGGAGCGACCCTCTACGGGCTCTATCACGCCAAAGAAGGGATACGCAAAGCCGATCGCGTCGTCGTGGTCGAGGGCTACCTCGATGTGATCGCTTTGTCACAGCATGAAATTTCCTATTCGGTAGCGACCCTTGGCACGGCGCTGACGGTGGATCATGTGCGAGCATTGTCCCGTTTCACCAAAAACATCATCGCTTTGTTCGATGGCGATGATGCGGGGCAAAAAGCTGCGGCGCGAAGCTTCGAGATTTTTGTCGAAGCGGGGCTTCTTGGCCGCGCGGCTTTTTTGCCGCCTGGCGAGGATCCTGATACGTTTATTCGCAGCCGGGGCAAAACGGCGTTGGAGGCAATTCTCGATCAAGCGGTCCCATTGGCGGATTACTACTTCACCTGGTTGGAGCAGCGCCACGGGAAAACCTTGGAAGGAAAGAGTCAAATTGCCAGTGAAGTGAGTCGGGTGCTGGCCAAGGTGAACAACGCTTTCGAGGTCGACTTGCTGATTCGTCGGGCGGTCGATATGCTGGGAATTCGTGAGGAGTTGCTGCGCCGGCCGGCGGGTCGACCAGCGGCAGTCAATGCGCGCCAAGCCCTCTCCGTGGCGATTTCAAAAAATCGCGACGAGGTCGCGCAGCGATCCTTGGCGGGATTGATGCTCCGCTTACCTGCGCTTACGGAGCGGCTGACCCAAGAGATCGAGGCGCGCCAGTGGTTCGGCGTGACGTGGCGGGGAGTGGTTGACGCGATTATCGCTCAATGGCAAGAACGTGGAAACATCGACCTTTTCCGTTTGACGCAAGCCCTGCCGACGGAGCTCGGAAGCGAGATCGCCGCGTTGGCGTTGGAAGGGGAGAATCTGTCGGATGCCGAATGCGCCAAAATGGCGGACGATTGTCTCGCGCATTTGGGCCGTAAATATCTGGAGACCCACAAGCGTGATCTACGCATAGCGATACGGGCCGCGGAAGAGCAAAAAGATGAGAAAGCGAAGAGAGAAAGGATGCTAGAATGGCAAGACCTCGTACGAAAAGAACGCCAACTAGAACGCCGAAAGCGCGAGCCGAAGTTAATCGTCCGGTAGCAAAAACCAAATCAGCCTCCGACTCCACCGCTCAGCCCGTGGAGAAGAAGAATATGAAGGAGGTCAAGAAGCTCATCGACCTGGGTAAGGAGAAGGGCTATCTGACCTACGACGATGTTAACGATATGCTTCCGGCAGAGGTGGTTTCGCCGGACCAGATCGACGACGTCATGTCCATCTTCGGCGAAATGGATATCGAAGTCGTTGATTCGAACCAGCGGGTCACCCTTGGCGGGGCCGGCGAGGAGCTTGCGGAGGAAGAGGAAGAAGAGAAGGAGCTTGACAATGATGTCGACGGCGACGTCGTCGGCAAAACCGGCGACCCGGTGCGTATGTATCTGCGTGAGATGGGCACCGTTTCGCTTCTCAGTCGCGAGGGCGAAGTCGAGATCGCAAAAAAAATCGAGGAAGGCGAGAACCGGGTGATCAACGAAGTTTTGTCCAGTCCTCTGGCATTGACCTACATTTTGGATCTCGGCGAAAAGCTCGCCCAGCACGAAATTCGCGTGCGCGAGATTATCAAGGAAGAGGGCGAGGAGGACAGCGAAGATTTCGAAGACGAAGAGGTTCATGAGAAGAGATTGCTCGATCAAATCGGCAAAATTCGCAGGACCACCAACGATCGTGAGAAGATTAGGCGGCAGCTGGATGGCAAACGTCTCTCCGCGCAGCGCCGCCAGTTGTTGCTAGACAGCGTCGTTAAATACAACGACCGGATCATCAACGGCCTCAAAGGCCTACAGCTCAATCGAAAGCAAACGGAAGCGATCGCTGACGGGCTCAAGCGGACCATGGAACGCATGCAAGCGCTCGAAAGAAGGGTCAAAGACTACGAGCACAGAGTCGGTAAGCCGTCCGCTGAGATTGTCAAAATCGTGTCCAACGCCGACGGGCGCAAAAAGAATTGGCCGAAAGTGATTGGCGTGTTTCGGATGGGGCACGAGGCGATCCTGCAGATGGCCGAAGAGATACGTAGCGCCCGGCGCGATATCCGTCACATCGAAAAAGATCTTGAAATGCCGGTCGAGGAAATCAAGCGGCGTGTCTGGTCGATCATCGAAGGCGAGACCAAAGCAAATTTGGCGAAGAAGGAATTGATCGAGGCAAATCTTCGCTTAGTCGTGAGCATCGCAAAAAAATACACCAACCGTGGGCTCCAATTTCTCGATCTTATACAAGAGGGCAATATCGGGTTGATGAAGGCCGTGGACAAGTTCGAATATCAACGCGGCTATAAGTTTTCCACCTATGCCACCTGGTGGATTCGCCAGGCGATTACCCGAGCGATCGCGGACCAGGCGCGGACGATTCGGATTCCAGTGCACATGATCGAAACCATTAACAAGTTGATCCGTACTTCCCGATATTTAGTTCAAGAGATCGGCCGCGAGCCAACACCTGAAGAGATCGCGACCAAAATGGAGATTCCGCTCGACAAGGTGCGCAAAGTATTAAAAATTGCCAAGGAGCCGATTTCACTGGAGACACCCGTCGGCGAGGAGGAGGATAGTCACCTTGGCGACTTCATCGAAGACAAACGCATCATCACGCCATCAGACGCAGTGGTAAACATTAATCTGCAGGAACAAACTCGCAAGGTGTTGGCGACCCTGACGCCGCGCGAAGAGCAAGTACTGCGCATGCGCTTCGGTATCGGAGAAAAATCCGATCACACGCTAGAAGAAGTGGGGCAAAAATTTACGGTCACTCGCGAGCGCATCCGCCAGATCGAAGCCAAAGCTTTACGCAAATTGCGTCACCCGAGCCGCAGCAAACGACTCAAGAGTTTCATGGAAAATTAGTTGCGCCTTTGCGTTTCTTAACGAAACTCGCAACGCTAACACAAAATACTTCTGAATGGGCCCATAGCTCAGTTGGTTAGAGCCACCGGCTCATAACCGGTTGGTCCCTGGTTCGAGTCCAGGTGGGCCCACCAACCCTAACCTTTTCGACCGCCCAGGCCTGGTCGCCAATGCGAGCGCTCGCGAGAGTTGTTCCCAGGTTGAGAACGGCAAAACCATGAACGAATTGTGAAACTTCCTCGCCGCCGCCGTTTGCCCCTCCGGCGCAGTCGGATGGAGTAAAGTAGCCGGGATCGTTACTATCTTAGACTTATGAGTGCCACGGCTTTGTCGCAGACTTGATTTCTTCCGCAGCGGTTTTGTTCGAAATCGGCCTGGCGCAAAGACCCGATTCAGTTTTTACACGGCAAGCCGCGAATTTGATTCTGTAAATGCTCCTTACATTCTAGACCGCACGTAGCCGAGTCTGCCGCCTACATCTTCATTACATTACTTGTTGCTGAAACCATTGGAAACAACCCGTGGTTTGATTCTACTAAAAACCATCGGGCCACCCTGCCCCATTTTGATGGTGGAAGATTGAATTTCCCACTTGAGCACTGGGCGCACGCGTACTTGCGTACAGATCTTGGGATTTCTGGCCCACTCGCCTCGTGGTCTTGCCGTTGCTCTATGGGGTTGCCATGAGTTTTACCGAAAAGAAGACCTCTGCGCTGGCGTTACAGGAACCGTCTCAGGATACTGAACAACTGCTACTCGAACGGCTCAAGAACAGCTCAACGGATGATGAGTATTTCCGCTGGATGTTGTTTGTGGTCGGTTTCTAC
>DASXSW010000341.1:0-8828 GCA_036505755.1 Binatia bacterium
GGTGCCGGAGGATTACATCTGCATACGCGTCGATTCACGCGGCTGCGGTTGTTCGCCCGGATATATCGACCACTTCTCGCCGCGTGAGACCAAGGATTTTTATAACTGCATCGAGTGGGCCGGCACGCAGCCATGGAGCAACGGCAAAGTAGGTCTCAACGGCATTTCCTACTATGCAATCAACCAGTGGCATGTGGCTTCGCTTCAGCCGCCGCACCTTGCCGCGATGTGCATCTGGGAAGGCGCGGCCGACTGCTATCGCGACATGACGCATCACGGCGGCATCCTCTGCAGCTTCTGGGCGAACTGGTACGACATGCAGGTAAAGACGGTGCAATATGGGTTTGGCGAGCGCGGCCCGCGCAGCTGTGTCACCGGTGAGCCGGTCTGCGGATCCGAAACGCTATCGGAAAAAGAGCTGGCAGGAAATCGCTGTGATCTCGGCAATGAAATCCTTGCCCATCCACTCGACGACGATTACCACGAGGCCCGCTCACCTGTATGGTCGAAGGTGACCGTGCCGTTTATCTCGGCGGGAAATTGGGGCGGCCAGGGTCTGCATCTACGCGGTAACGTCGAGGGCTTCGTGCGCGCCGCATCACAGAACAAGTGGCTCGAGCTGCATGGGCTGGAGCACTGGACGCACTTCTATACCGATTACGGCAGGCGGCTGCAGCAGCGCTTCTTCGACTGTTTTCTGAAAGGCATCGACAACGGCTGGAATACAGAGCCACGGGTTCGGCTGCAAGTTCGCTACATCGATAGGTTCGTCGAGCGCATGGAAAGCGAGTGGCCTATCCAGCGCACGCGCTGGACGAAATTCTATCTCAATACGGTCGATGGCAGTCTGAGCCGGAGTTCGGTTGGCGCCGAGGGAAAGATCCAGTTCGAGGCGATGGGCGACGGCGTCACGTTTCTTTCGGCGCCAGTGGAACGCGAAACAGAGATCACCGGACCTTCGGCGGTCAAGCTGTTTGTCTCGTCCTCGACGGTCGACGCCGATATCTTCATAGTCCTGCGTGTATTTTCCTCCGACGGCGAAGAGGTCGTATTCCAGGGCGCCATCGATCCTCACACACCCATTGCGCAGGGCTGGCTTCGAGCTTCGCATCGAAAGCTCGATTCTGAACTAAGCACTCCATACAGGCCGTATCACACACACGACGAGAAACAGGCGCTGAGATTCGGCGAGGTCGTCGAGCTGGATGCGGAGATCTGGCCCACTTGCGTTGTCGTGCCCGCGGGGTATCGGATCGGCCTTACCGTGCGCGGGAAGGATTACGAATATGACGGACCAAGCGGCGGAAAGATTTCGAGCTTCAAAAACGAGCTGAGAGGCTGCGGACCGTTTCTCCACGACGACCCGCGTGACAGACCGCTGGAGATTTTCGCAGGCAAGACGACGCTGCACAGCGGTCCCAACCGCGCTGCCTATCTCCTGCTACCGATCATTCCGCGTTAACAACAGTGTGCGTTCAAATCGTTTCAGCAGTTCAAGCAGTTCAAATCGTTTTCTGAATTGAAGACTTCGATTCGAGTAAACGGATTGCATTGTCTGAGGACAGTGGAAAGATCTCGGAAAATAAAGTAAGCAAAAAGAAAAATATCAGAGGCGTCGATATGGCGAATTTGCGATTGACGATGGCACTGTCACACTATGACCGCCATCTTGCGTTTTTTGACCGAACGGTGAAGGTCGAGGGGGTCGATTTGCAAGTTCTCGAAGTCGGCCAGTCCAGCCCTCTCAAGCATGGCCAGAATCGCCACGAACGAATGTTGCAAAAGGGTGAGTTCGATATCTGCGAGTTGTCGCTGTCGAATTATTTGATTGCTAAAAGTCGGGGCATGCCTTTTACGGCCATTCCTGTTTTCCCTCGCCGATTGTTCAGCTTATCGCAGATGTGGGTCAATTCGAGGGCTGGTATTCACGCGCCGCGGGATTTAATCGGCCGGAAAGTTGGATTAAGCACATTTCAAACGACGCTGTCGGTGTTGGCCAAGGGTGATTTGCAATCGGAGTACGACGTCCGGTGGCGCGACATCGATTGGTATATTTCAAAAGACGAGGCGATTCCCCTCAAACCGATCGAAGGCGTCAAAATGCAGCTGCTCGATCCCGGACAAAAAATCGGCGCGATGCTAGAGCGCGGAGAGATCGACGCATTGATGATGCCGCATCCGCCTAAAGAGGCGCTGCGCGGAGGGGGCAATATTCGCCGATTGTTTGCTGATCCCAAAACTGAGGAGAGTAAGTATTTTCGCAAAAATGGCTACTACCCGATCATGCACGTGATCGCTTTCAAAAACGAGGTGCTGGCGAAGGATGCATCGCTCGCCGCGAATGTCATGACCGCATTCGATAGAGCCAAAGAAATTTGCATGGAATACTATGATGACCCTAACTGGTCGCGTTTTGTCTGGGGGCGTCATTTATTCGAAGAAGAAAGACAGGCCTTTGGCGCTGACCCTTGGCCGCATGGGATAAGAAAGAACCGCGCTAATTTGGAGCGCTTCATCAGCTACTCATTGGACCAGCAGCTGATAGACAGAAAACTCGAAGTGGAAGAACTCTTTGCTCAGAGTACGTTAGAAAGTTAGGTGTCATGCCTCACAAAATTAAGTGTCCGACTTGCCGCAAGGAAACGGAATGGGAAAATAATCCGCACCGTCCGTTCTGTTCGGATCGCTGCCAGCTGATCGACCTGGGCGCATGGATTGAAGAGCGCTACCGGATTCCGCAGCAAGAGTCGGATGACTCGCCCGGTGACGGTGATGACGATGATGAACAGGAACGCCAATAGAGAAAGAGCCGAGGCAAGTCATAGGATCCCAGAAAGATAGTTTAGCTAAATTTTTGTCGATTTCATGAAGATCCATCCGACGGCAATCATTGATCCCAAAGCAGAGATCGATTCGGATGTCGAAATCGGCCCTTACGTCGTCGTCGAAGGGATGGTGAAAATTAAGGGGGGCACGCGGGTCATGGCGCACGCGTACCTAACCGGTTGGACGGAAATCGGCAATGGGAACGAAATTCATCCGGGCGCGATCCTGGGCGACGCGCCGCAGGATACGGCCTATAAAGGAGAACAGACCTATCTGCGGATCGGCGACCAGAATATCTTTCGCGAATATGTCCAGGTCCACCGTGGCACGGTCGCCGGTTCGTCGACGGTTATCGGTAATAATAATTTTCTCATGGCCACGTCCCATATCGGTCATAACTGCAAGCTGGGCGATAATGTGATACTCGCCAATGGCGCTTTGCTTGGAGGGCACGTCGAAGTTGGCAATGGCGTGTTTGTCTCAGGGAACTGTGTCGTGCACCAGTTCGTGCGCATTGGTGAGTATGCGCTGATGCGCGGGCTCAGCGGCACTAGCCGGGACGTGCCACCTTACGCCATCGTCGACTGGCAGCACACGGTAAGAGGCGTGAATGTCGTTGGTTTGAAGCGGGCGGGTTTCGATGAAAAGCGGATTCGCGCGATCCGTGAAGCGTTTCGCGTATTGTTCCGTAAGGGGCGAAACCTTGCGCTAGCGATCAAAGAGGTAGAAAAATCCGCCAGGGCCAACACCGATGTGTCGGCCCTTTTGGAATTTATTAAGGCTTCGAAGCGCGGAGTCTGCGTTGGTGACTAACGAGTTGCGGTCGGAGCTGACGAAGGCGCATCGGCTCGCGGTCCGGTCTCAGGCGGCGGCGCGCCGACGAAATAAATAGGCTCCGTACCCTTGAGGTGGCTCGGGGTAACCACGTAGTTGCCGCCGATCGCAGGGTAGATGATGTTATTGGCAACATCGGATCTACCTCCGCTCACCACCCAACCGAGCCCGCCTGTTAGCAGCCCCAATCCCGCATAGGTCACCTTCGCCGGGATATAGAAGACGCTCGCCAGAGCCGCTCCCACACCGTAACCCGCTTCCGAGCTCACAGGCTGTTCAACAGCGGGTTGATCCTTCTGATCCGCCGTCTGCCCGTAAAGAGGTGCAGCCATTACGGTAACCAATGAAGCCAGGGCAATGCCCTTGAGCAATTGTGTTTTCATGCGCCGAACATATCGTAGAGTTGTGCTACTGTCAATAATTTCATTTTAAAATTTTCATAACTCCCTCAGGTCTCGACCGACCGATCGGTTAAAGTGGTCATCGTTATACCTTCACTGGCGAACGAGACTCATTTACAGAACAGCATTACTTCCGGCGGTCCAGCGGGACTCGTGCCGGAGCTCACAGCAAGGACTTGGCGGCTACTTCGAAAGGAAATAGCGTTCGTAACAGGCACGAATCTTTTCGCGACCTGATCGATAATCGCGCAATAATTGTTGGCCGGACTCGGGCTCGGCCCTTTCGGCTTTGCTGTTATAACCCAAAGCTTTGGCGATGCTTTCGAGCCTTCCGGGTTCCGCTTCGAACGCGTCAATGGACTGGTCGCGTGCCAAGCGCAAGCGGTGATCCAGCCGGCGCAAGAACAAATAGCCGTCGGCGAGGAGCCGGTATTCACTGCTCTTCAAGATTTCTTCATGATGCAATGCTTTTAACGCCCTTAGGGTTTCTCGACGGCGCAGGTTGGGAAAACGGTGGCCATGGGTGAGCTGTAGCATCTGAGTGAGAAACTCGATGTCTACCAGGCCACCGCGACCCTTCTTTAGGTTAAATCGGTTCACGTCTTCACCGGCTAATTCGCGCTCCATGCGCATCCGGAGATGATGAATTTCGTCAATGCCGCTACGCTCCAGTCCTCGACCATAGGCGAAGGCCTCGGTGATTTTCTCTACCTCTTTTCCAAGCGCTGCATCTCCCGCCACGCGCCGCGTTTTGATCAGGGCCTGTCGTTCCCATAACAGAGAACTGGTTTTATGATATTCCCGAAAAGCTCCGAGCGGCGAGACCAGCGGACCTGCCTTACCCGAAGGCCGGAGTTGCATGTCGATTTTGTAAGCGATGCCTTCTTCGGTGGGTGCTGACAAAAAGGAAAGAAGTTTTTGCCCGACGCGGACATAGTAGTCGTGGGCCGGCAGCTTTCCTTGAGAACTGCCTTCGCTTTCGGCGTTTTCGTCGGCAACATAAATGAAAATCAGATCCAAATCCGAATTGTAATCCAATTCTCGCCCACCGAGCTTGCCGCCGCCGATCACTGCGAATCGGCTTGCAGGCACCGCGCCAAATTTTTCAGCAACTTCCGCCAGCGTCAGGTCAAGCGCCGCTTGCACACAAGCGTCGGCCAGATCGGACAGTTGGTTTAACACCTCGACCAATTCAATGGTGCCGCCGAGATCGTGCAAGCCGATGCGAATGAACTCTTCGGTTTTGTGCCGTCGCAAAACGTTGAGCTTGGTTTCGATGTCTTGAGTTTCGTCGAGCGCAGCACGCAGTTCGGCGAGCATCTCATCTTTATTTTTTTTTACTCGCGTGAGATCGACTCGAATTAACGTATCGATCAACTCGGGCCGGTTCAAAAATTGATCGGTCAAAAACTGGCTATCGGCGAACAGCGTGATCAAAAGCCGCATGGTCTCCGGGTTTTCCGCTAGAAGTGTGAGGAAGCCCGTGCGGCCGCCGATTCGTTGACTGAACCTCGAGAGATTGAGCAGCGCGCGGTCCGGGTCGCTGGATTTGGCAATCTCGGTGATCAAAGCCGGGCCGAGATTGCGCATGATCTTCAAGCGCTTCTGGCTCGGCGGAGCGTAGACTTCGCCGTCACGCACGGCGAGGAGATTTTGATAGGCCTTGGCAGGATCGGCAAATCCGGCGTTTGCCAGTTCTTTGGTGATCAAATCCTGATTATCGAGATCGTGCCAAATGGAGCCGGTGGCGGAAGTCCCTTTGGTCTCCATTTCTTTCTGCGCACCGTAAAACAGCCGGTCAAAAATACCACGAACAATTTTCGTCTGACGGCGATAGTCGCGCCAAAATAATTCGCGCTCGGTAAGTTTGCCGTTCCGCTTGTAACCGAGACGACGAGCGTAGGCCTGCTCGGCATCTGTGCCATGTGGGATCGAATGGGCATGAGCTTCCTGGACGATTTGCACCTTGTGTTCGGCTTGACGCAGAAAACGGTACGCTTCAGTCAGCTTGTCCCGCACGTCGGACGAAATAAATTTATGCCGCGCAAGCTCGGCAAGTGCGGGCAGCGTGCCAGGATTGCGCAGCTTCGGTTCGTAGCCGCCGTTGACCAGCTGCAGCGCCTGGGTGAAAAACTCGATCTCGCGAATACCGCCATAGCCCAATTTGATATTACGTTCCTTTCCTTCGCCCGTGAGCAGCTCGTTCTCGATTCGTGTCTTCATGTGCCGCAACTCGTCCACCGTCGTATAGTCAAGATAGCGGCGGTAGATAAAGGGCTCGATCTCTTTCAAAAAAATTGTGCCGAGCTCCCTCTCTCCAGCCACCGGTCGCGCCTTGATCAGCGCCGCTCTCTCCCAACACTGACCCCAGGATTCGTAATACAGCATCGCCGATCCCACCGATTGCACCAACGGCCCGTGGGCGCCGAGAGGACGGAGGCGCAGATCGATACGGAAGACGAAGCCGTCTTCGGTTACCTGACCCATTGCACGAATGATTCGCTTGCCGATCTCCGCAAAAAAATCCCGCGCGGTCTTTTTGCCTTTAGCACCCCCTGAGCTTTCGCCTTCGTCGCTCTCGAAGAGAAAAATCACATCGATGTCGGAGCTGAAATTGAGCTCGCCGCCGCCGAGCTTGCCCATGCCGAGAATGACGAAGCGATTTGGCTTTTCTGTCCCTGGCAGATTCAGCGGGCCGTAATCTTTCTCCACTTCCGCGCGACAGAATCGGTACGCCACTTCCAACGAGGCCTCAGCCAGAACCGTGAGTTCCCGCACGGTCTCTTCCAGAGTGACCGACGGCATCAGGTCGCGGGTGCCGATGCGCAGATATTCGAGCTGTTTGTGCCGGCGTAATACGGCGCAGAATTCAGCGAACGTGACGACGTCTTTGGTTGCCATCCTAAGTTCGTTTGAATGCTCGGTAACGGATTTCCGTGCGACTTTGATCTGGTGGCGAAAGGCCTCGGGCCAATCTTCTCCCTGGCGAATGAGAACATCGCTAAGAAACGCGCTGCCGCCGAGAAGGCAGGACAATGCCGGCAACTCGGCACCCGGGACCTTGTCAAAGGCTTTAGCGTCACCTACCTCAAGAAGCCGCAATAGATGATTTCGAGCCAGGGATGGTGAAGGACTTTCCTTGAGCAACCGCTCAATCTTTTTTCTTTGAAAAGACGAGGAGAAAATCTTGCTCAATTGGGTCACGATGTCTCACTCCATGCACGAGAAAGAACCCGCGATCATTCCAGTAACTTAATTGCTACCGACGGTAAGCAACAAGTTACCGCCTTATTGTTCCTCTCGCCACTATGAACAATCTACATAGAAACAAAGAGCTAGGTAAATGGCTATCTTGCATCGCTGAGTGGCCAACCTTCTGGAATGGCACGGTGGTTGCCATTGAGTGAAATCAAAGGAGGGCAAGACAATGGCGGAAAAAATTTTGGTTCCATTGAAAAGACGTGACCGGATCGAGGAGATCATTCCTGACATCGAGAAGGTCACCCAGCCGGGAGTCAGCGTTGTCTTCCTCGTCCATCATCCGGTGAATGGCTTTAAGTGGTTGCAAGCCTACCGCGGAATTGCGCAGTGCGGGCTAGAGAAGACGCTCACGGTAAGACGAATGATTGAGAGTTACTCTCTCAAGATGCGCAGACAATTGGCTCAACGCCGGGTGTTTCGAACCTGTGAGGCTTTGCACAATATGGGAGTGAAGATCACGGTGGATGTTTACACGGGCAGCCTGAGAAGGACGCTTAGGAGCTACGCAAGCAATGGAGATGCGCAGCTTTTGGTCATGCGGTCTGGGATCGGGCAGCGGATCATGGGTTTCCTCCAGGGGGTCGATGCTATTGGCACAATGTTTCGACGACCGACGACTTCGTCTGTACTCCTTCTCCATCCCGGCAAGTAGCTTCACATCAACACACCGGCGATTTGTGGTTGTGCCTAGCCTAGGAGGTTGCCATGATTTCGAAAGAAGAAAACGAGTTGCTCTGCCGCACTGGAGCAGCTACACCGATGGGCGAGTTGTTTCGCCGCTTTTGGCTGCCGGTCGCACTGTCACGTGAGCTGCCAAAGGCGGATTGTCCGCCGGTTCGACTCAGGATTCTCTCCGAGGATCTGATTGCTTTCCGCAATACCAGTGGGCACGTGGGCCTCCTCGCGCGGTATTGCCCGCACCGTGGCGCCTCGCTGTTCTTCGGTCGCAACGAGGAGAACGGACTGCGTTGCGTGTATCACGGCTGGAAGTTTGACGTGACCGGCGCCTGCGTCGACATGCCAAATGAGCCGGCCGAGTGCAGCTTCAAACACAAGATCCGCCAGACGGCATACCCCACACGCGAGGCCGGCGGGGTGATCTGGGCGTACATGGGTCCTCAAGCAACGATGCCGGAACTACCGCAGCTCGAGTGGACGCTGGTTCCGGAAAGTCACGTCTACGTGCACAAGCGCTTCCAGCACTGTAATTATCTCCAGAACATCGAGGGCGAAGTCGACTCCAGTCACGTTTCATTTCTTCATCGTGAGTTCCGGCCGGAGAAGTTCGAAGCGGCAATTGCCGGCCAAGTGCTGCTCGCTCGCGCAAAAGATTCAGCGCCGAAATTTCTGGTCGAAGAAACAGAATACGGGTTAGCAATAGGAGCCCGGCGCAACTGGGACGTGGAGCAGTACTACTGGCGCGTCACACAGTTTCTCATGCCGTCGTTCACTTTAATACCGAGCGAAGCGGGCTCGCCGATCAATTTTACCGCCGCCGTCCCGGTT
>DASXSW010000342.1:0-3649 GCA_036505755.1 Binatia bacterium
TGCCCTCGCCGGCTTCGAGAATGTCGAAGCCGCGTTTTTCCGCTTCATGACGAATCGCTCGACCCAAGTATGGACCCAAATCGCCAAATGCTTTGGCTTCGCGCGCGTAGATGTACTCAGAAACTCCGCCGGAAAAAAGAATGCCATCGATGGCAGGCAGCACGCCTAGCGGCGGGGACACGTATAAATCCGCCCACGGCTGCTCGCCTTTCATCACCGCATCAAATAGAACCTGCGCCATCCGCTGTGCCATCTGCTCGCGTAAATCTCCGGAGATTTTGGCGCCGAAATCAAGGTTGTGGCCGAGCTCGTTTAGAAATCGCCGACCGCCCTTTTCCAGGCGAACGATCGAATCTGCGCCGTCGTGGGCCACCACGCGTGCGCCGATATTAACAGCGGTTGTTGCGCGAATTTTACCGTTGTCGATGAGGCTGATCTTGGTCGTGCCGCCGCCGGCATCAATATTGAGGAGAGTCAAACCCAGCTCCCGGCTTTGCAATACCGCGCCCGAGCCGTGCGCCGCCATGATCGTCTCCAATGTCGGTCCGGCGGTCGCGCAGACAAAACGGCCCGCGTCGTCAGCAAACAGCTCGGCGATCTTCTGCGCGTTGTCCCGCCGCGCGGCCTCGCCGGTGATAATCACCGCGCCCGTATCGATATCCTCGCGCGTCAATCCCGCATCTTGGAACGTCGCGTCTACGAGCTCTTTGAGCGGATCGGCTTCGATGTTCCAATCGCCGCTAAACGGCGTTAACAAAATCGCTGAGCGGGCAATGACATGGCGCTCGAGCACAATCGGCTTTCGCTGCAGCACGGACGGATAGCCGATCAATAACCGAGAAAACATCAAATGCGACGTGGAGGAACCGATATCGATGCCGACGCTGGTCAAGTGCGTGTGCGGGCCGACCGCGCCCTCGTGATCATGTCCATGGTCGCCGTGCCCCTGGTGTTCGTGCCTGATGATCGCCATGTCGAGAATGTTTCCTTGATTATTCCTGTGGTTCGTCGATTTGAACAAACAGATCCGCAATTGTCATCTTTTTCGCCAACAATCCTTGCTCGTCGGCGTAACGGATCAACGTATTGAGCACCTTCTCGTTGCCTTTGATGCCGAATTTCCAAGGATCGGAACCCATCACCGACTGCTGCTCTTCCCAGACTTGGCGGTTCCAGACATAATTGGAGTAAGTAGCGTCGCCATCGTCGCGCACGGCTAGGTTCTTTGCTGCCACACAAACGGTGAACATTTCCTGGGCGGCCCCTGGATATTTCTCCAAATACGACGAGTGAAAAGTAATCGCGTGACTGGTCGGAAAGATCTGCGTGCGGCGGTAATAGTCTTGCTCCACCGTCTTGGAATCGGCGAACAACCGGCGCCAACCCTTCTCCAAGGGAAAATCCGGCACGATGATCGCGTCGAATTCGCCATTCAGCATGCGGGCCGCAAGCGATCCCTCCCCTGGAACAACGTCGATGCGTGTTCCGGCCGGCAGAAACAGATCTAGTTTTGCTTTGCGCGGCGCGATCCAGTGAATATCCTGCGGCTTCACGCCATACTCGTCGCTGAGCACTCCTCGCGCCCAAAGGCCGGCCGTGTTGAGCCAGCCGAGAATCCCGACTTTCTTGCCTTTAAGTTGTGCCGGCTCTTTCAGCGGAGAATTCTCCGGCACGAAAATGTAGGAGTGGCGAAACTTGCGGTTCGGAAAGACCGGGATGGCCATGAACGGCGCGCCGCGGCTCTTTAACGCAACGTACATCGCAAGGGAAAATTCGCCGGTGTCGTACTTGCCCGACTGAAACTCATCATGGCCGATGCCGTCCTCCTCGAACGCCACTGCCTTGAGCTCGAAGTTCTTCATCCGAATCCGGCCGTCGCAAAGCGGCTTGGCGCGCAGATGATAGCCAGCGGCAAGAGATAGAATCGGTCTGTCGCTCATCTTTGACTCCTCAACGTAACCATTAGCGGTGGCCCTACCTGAGACTACGTAGCGGCGCAAAATCGAACATTTCGGCAACGTCAAATGCTTCGGAATCTCTCCGCGCGCGTAAGACGTGTCTAGATATTTTTGGATTTGGTCGTCGCGCAACATCAGCCCATCCACCATGACCCCGGTGATGTCTTCGTAGGACTCATTGGCGTTGGCCGTGCTCACCTTGAAGATCTTCTCGATGTAGGAGACAACCGCCGCTTTGTCGCGCCGGATCGCCGCCGTTACATCGCGCATGGAACGCAATATATTTTTCACCTGCTCGGGATGTCTGTCCATCTTGTTGCGATTGGCAACCAGACCAAGCCAGGGTGCTTCAGCCAGAGAGCGGCTTCGCGCAAGGATCTTGTAGCCCTTCTCCGCCATAGTTCCGGTAAACGGCGGACTGAGCACCGCCGCGTTTACCGAACCCTGCTGTATCGCGACCAGGCTCACCGTTGTGCTGCCGGTTTGTATAAACGTAACTTTTTTCGGGTCCGCGCCGCCGCTTTCGAGCATAAGCGAGCCATACCGGTGACTTTCCGAACCAATGCGCGACACAGCCACTTTTTTGCCCTCGAGTTCTTTGACGTTCGAAACGCCGGACGGACTGACCAAAGAAAATAGCGGCGCGCGATAAAGAATCGCCAGCGCCTTCAGAGGAAGAGAATTTGCAATCGCAGCGCCGGCAGGTCCGACAGACGGCGTGAAATCGATCTCGCCCGATACCAAACCGGCAAGCTGAAGGTCGCTGCGCATTTGGATCAGTTCAACATCGAGGCCGTACCGATCGTAAATCCTGGTATCCTTGGCGTAATAAAAAGGTAGGAAAACGACGTTACGCACGGAAAGCGCTACGCGCACGCGGTCTTGCGCTGACGCGCGTAAAGTTGTGACGGCAATGAAAAGCATCACGACGAGTGCGACGAATCCGGTTGCAAGACTTTGCAATCTAGAGACCTCCGTCACGATCCACTGTAAACCATGTGCCCGGTTTGTTTTGTAAAGTATGTTACCGCTCGGTACCGTCGACTTACCCTCGCCCTCTGGGAGAGGGAAGGGTGAGGGCTTACGCGCTCTTCGCTTTAGCGACCCTGCTGATGATCTTCAGCTCCACGAACAAATCTCTCATTTCGTTATAAGCCTCGGGACTGAGCGGCTTCGACGGCCAGCGCGGATACATCTTGACGTCGAAACCTCTAAGCCGCATGGCTTCGCAGTAGATTGTTCGACCGAACGGCCCCGCGAGACGGAGAAAAATATCGTGAATACGAATGACAGACTTCTGTAGCGTGAGCGCTTCCTCTAATTTGCCGGCATCGATGGCGCGGATCAATTCGACGCCGATTTCCGGAGTCACCGCGAGCGGCGGGCTGATCGTACCGGCAACACCCACGGACATCGCGGATACCAAGTTGCTCGCCAGCGCGTACGGCGTAAACGGCGCCTTAACTATTTTGATATACGCCATCGCTTCATCGACGCTGCCCATCGCCAGCTTAGCGCCGAAGATATTCGGCACGGTCTCCACTAACCGGGCCATGAAAGCCGGATGGATGTTGTAACCGGAGTAACGAGGATTGTTATAGACGAGAATCGGCATGCCCAGCGCGCGATCGACCATTTTGAAGTGCTCGATGATCTCATACTCCGAACGGTCGGCGTAGTAATAAGGTCCC
>DASXSW010000343.1:0-11040 GCA_036505755.1 Binatia bacterium
ATCCACTTCAAGATTCGTATCGATCCCGCCGCGTCGCGCGCTCGCGAGTTCACGTCGCAGCTTTACTTCGATGAAGCGATCACCGAGCAGGTCCACAAGCAGGCTCCATACAATTCTAAAGGCCGTCGCACGACGGCGAACGAGGCCGACTTCATCTTTCGCCGTGGCGGGAAGAATCTGATTCCCACGCTGAGCAAAGATTCGCAGGGCTACACGGCCAAGTTCGACATCGGCATTCAAATGTCCTAATCGGTTAGCCGATGAGCTCGCCAACTTCGCATGAGGAGATACGCTGGCTGGTAAATGAGCTCTATACGGCTTGGTCTCTCCACGAGCCGCATAGAATCGATGCGATTTTCACCGACGACGCCATTTACAGCGATATTGCCGGCGGCAAGAACCAGCAAGGAAAACAGGAGATCAAACAACTCCTGCGCGCCGCCTTCGAGTGGGCGCCAGACTTCCGGGTAACCATGTTGTCTCTGACCGTCGGCACAGATGCCGCGGCAACCGAATGGCTGAGCGAAGGCATCCAAACCGGGCCGATAGGGAACCTGCCGGCGAGCGGCAATAGCTTTCGCCTGCGCGGCGCTTCAATCCTCGCATTCCGAGACGCCAAGATTTCTAAGGTAACCGACTACTACGACATGGCGACGTTTCTACGCCAGTTAGGCGCGCTCTAGGGGAGATCGCGTCGTGTTATCGTTGGCCACGAAAATTATTTCCACAAGGTCAGCAACGTTACTCCACTAACGATCATAGCCGCACTCACCACAATTCGAGATGTTACGCGTTCGACATCGCGCAGGAAAAGTGCCGCCAGAATTAGCGAGAAGAATGGGCCGGTACTGCTGATCGGAATGACGACCGATACTTTTCCAAGATCTAAAGCGTAGTAGATACAGGTCATACCGAGGCTAATGGTCACGCCAGCAGCGAGGAACCACCAGCAACACTGCCGGTTCATTTTCCAAGTTTCCTGGCTCCTCTCGACGTACCAAAGCGTCAACATCGACACGACGAACGAAGAGCTCGCGGTCACCGCTGCGGCGAGAAACGGGTGGGGAACTGCGGCAAGGCCGAACTTTCGTACGACTTGAGTCGCGCCTGCTAGCGCCGAGGCAGCGATCGGATACCAAAGGAAAACCGCCGAACCGGCGAGTTTCACCGAGCCACTGCGCCAGGATAACAGGATAATGCCCGCGATGATCATCAAAGTGGCAATGATGATCGGTAAAGTGATCTTCTCGCCGAGGAAAACGATCGCCATCGCGGCGCTAAACAAAGGTGTGGTAGCGCGGATTGGATCGGTGATCGCCACGCCGAGCGCGTCAATTCCTTTGTAACTGAGCAGTCGGGTCAGTCCCGGCTGGAAAAACCCAACAACAACGAATATCAGGATCGAAGTGCTGCTTAAAGACGACAAAGGCACGAACAGGATCGACACGCTCCAGAGAAAAATAATGTTGATCAGTAGACTGCTGATCACCGCAGTGGCCGGGTTGGAGTAGCGCAATGCTTTTTTCGCGAACAGGTTGTGCAACACGAACAAGAACGCGTTGGCGAG
Organism: Binatia bacterium; assembly: GCA_036505755.1. GTDB lineage: Bacteria > Desulfobacterota > Binatia > UBA9968 > UBA9968 > DP-20. Next base: position 1,568 of record DASXSW010000343.1, read on the forward strand.
AGCGTAGAGTTCCGCGGGAATCGAAGTCATTTTTGAAGCAAACGAAGTACAGGCGAGTATGAGTCGAGTCAAACCGTGGCTGCGTTCATTTAATTCGAGCTATAGCCGCTTTGTTATGAAAGGGCAATGAACTCGCGACCGCGCTCGACAAATTGACACGCCAGGCAGCCATCGATTAACCTCGTTCTAGTCTTCAAATCTTCTCGTTAGTGACTCCGCTCGTAAATCGAATGAAAAAAAAGCTTCTCTGTTGCTTTGCAGCCGTCGCGCTGGCGGTCCTTGGCGGTTACCCGATCCTGAAAACCGTCGAGTTTCGAAGCTGCCTCGCTTACGCTTTCGGCGGATTTCGTGAAGTCGCGCTGGACCGAGCCGACAGATTTCTCGGCAAGTTAGATGAAGATACGGTACGCTGCCGCGGCGGCGACGCCGCCGCCGCGATGCAGTCGGCTCCGTGGATCGTTTGGCAGCGCTACCGGGGCGCGGCGGGCCCGGAAAGCCTCATCGGCGGAATCGCCGGCAAGCTAGGCGTTCTAAGCCCGCACCGACGGGGAATAAATGGCGCGCTTCTCGACCTCGAATATCAGCGCATCGAGCTTCTCAAATTTAATCTTTTCGACAACAGCGGAACATACGAAGAATACGCCCGCAACCAAAACAAGCGAACAGGAGCCCTCGCGAAAATCTGGCCACAGTTCCGGCTTCCCAAAAATCATCCGCTTCATACGGCGGTTGGTGGCGACGGCCCCCAGCGGTGTACCGGCGAGTTGGTCCGGTTCCGCACTCTCACGGGCATTTGCAACGACATTGTGAACCCGCTGATGGGCTCGACCGATCAACCGTTCGCCCGCAATGTTAGCTTTGACTCGACATTTCCGGAATCGGCATCAAGCGAGCTTACGAAGAACCGCCACGGTCATCGTCTTGGACTGTTGAGCCCTGACCCACAGGTCATTAGCCGAAAACTTTTTACCCGCCACCAGTCATTCCCTGAGAAATGCAACGACGGTCACGGACTGCCGGACGACTCGGCGCTGGCCCAATGCGACTACCAAATGGCGCCGCATATCAATATCCTGGCGGCCTTTTGGATCCAGTTCATGACTCATGATTGGTTCTCTCATCTCGACGAGGGTCACAACCAGCGGGAAATGATCGAAACCGGTTGTAAGGTACAGCGGTCGCATCATGGCGACAGGCGATTGACGCCAGAGGAAATTAAACGCCTCGGTTGTCGCCCGGAGGATCGCGTTGACAAGAGTCTTATCGCTGCCGACACACCGCCTGCGACATTCACCATCGACGATCAATCCCGCATGTCGCGCGCTCCGAAAACGACGTTGAACAAAGTCACCGCGTGGTGGGACGCATCGCAAATTTACGGATACGACGACACCTCACGCCGGCGGGTCAAGCACGACCCGCGCGATCCCGCGAGACTTCTGCTAGAAACAAACAGCGCAGGCACGCCGGGAAAAGCCGGTTACCTGCCGGTGCTTCAGCCATCGGATCCGCAGAATCCGCAGTGGACGGGCCAGGAAGCCGTGGCCTTTCCCGACAATTGGAACATCGGTCTCAGCTTCTTTCACAACGTCTTTGCCCGCGAGCATAATTTATTCGTAGAAGAATTTCGTCGCCGAGGCTCGGCCACTCCGGAAGCAGATTGCGGTTTGCGCCATCCTGCGCAGTCAAGCCGTGCGATCAAATTCAAAGAGGTCAGCGATGACGAATTGTTCGAAGTCGCGCGCCTGGTTGTCTCTGCCGAGATCGCAAAAATCCACACCACCGAATGGACGCCGCAAATGCTCTATAACGAGCCGCTTTATCTGGCGATGAACGCCAACTGGTCCGGCTTGCTGCAAAACCACCCGATTGTCAGCGCGGCTCTCGCGAAGGTGATTCAATGGTTCGCAAGCTCGGAGAGCGGAAAACGATCAACGGAGTGGTACTCCGCCTTCGCCGCCGGTCCCGGCATTTTCGGTCTTGGAAACAACAAGTCGGACATAAACGAAGGTGTCAATCATTTCGGCTCTCCCTTCAATTTTCCCGAGGAATTTGTCAACGCGTATCGCCTCCATCCGATGCTCCCTGATCTCATCGAGTTCCGCGATCTCAATGCTGACCCGAATGTCATCCAGTCGAAGATTCCCATGCTGGAAACTGTCCGCGGCAAAGCCACGCACGCGCTGCGTCAATACGGAATTGGCAACTGGGCGCTTTCGATGGGTCGCCAGCGCGTCGGCATGTTGACTCTGCAAAACCATCCGGCTTTTATGCAAAACCTGGAGATGCCACGCCTCAACAGCGCCACGGGAAAAATCGACGTGCTCGCTTTGGATCTCATCCGCGATAGGGAACGCGGCATACCGCGTTACAATGAGTTTCGTCGCCAGTATGGTCTTAAGCAACTGACAAGCTTCGCCGATTTTGTCGACCCAACGACTTCAGCCGAAAGCACTGAACAGCAAAAGCTCGTTGGTCTCTTGCGCGAGATCTACGGGCAGCATCAATGCGATGCAACTAAAGTCATCACCGACGCGCAAAAGAACCCGGATGGCACTCGAATCAACGATTGCCTTGGCCATTCGGACAGTGCCATGGTCGATAACATCGAAGACGTCGATGCGATGGTCGGCTGGCTCGCCGAGCCGGTGCGGCCCCATGGTTTCGCGATTTCGGAAACTCAGCTGCAAATTTTCATTTTGAATGCGTCGCGTCGGCTCTTTAGCGATCGCTTCCTAACGTCGAGCTTTCGTCCCGAATTCTATTCCGATCTTGGCGTAAAGTGGGTAAACGAAAACGGCCTTGAAGGAAAAATCATGGAGAAAGGTAAACCCAACCGACACGAGGTTGAGGTTTCGCCGCTGAAGCGGGTTTTGCTGCGAACGATTCCCGAATTAAAATCTGAAATCGACCCCGTGGTCAACGTGTTCGATCCATGGACAAGAGATCGCGGCGAGTACTATTCATTGCAATGGAAACCACGTCCTGGCGCAGAAGCCGACGCGGTATTCAAGCCAAAATAACTCATTCCTGAAATCACCGGTTCAATTGCGCTTGCTGGTATCCGCGAGAATCACATCCGCCGCTTTTTCGCCGATCATGTACACCGCGCTTGCGATAAAGAAACCCGGTATGCGGGGAAAAACCGAGGCATCGACAACGCGCAGAGCTTTGGTGCCGTGGACGCGAAAGTCACTGCTCAAAACACCACCTTTTTCCCTTGGGCCGATAGGGCAACTGCACGATGCGTGATGCCCCCAAGCGTTCTGGCGGACGAAGTCGCGCAATTCAGAATCCGATTGCACGTGATCGCCCGGCAGTCGCTCTTCGGCAATGAGCTTGTCTCTCTTGAGATCCGCGCTTATTCGGCGCACGAACTTAATGCCGTCGACAACGGAGGTCAAATCCTCCTCGGCTTGGTCGTTGCCTTCGTCGAAATAACGAAAGTTTATCAGCGGCGGTTCACAGGGATCCGATGACCGCAGCGCCACTGTGCCGGCGGTGTTGCGCGTGTGCGCCTTCAATACGATCCAACTCAGATAGTCATGATGACCCGAAATCAGCTTCGAGTAACCGGGAAAATAGCCCTCAAATCGCGCCAATAAGCTCATGCAAAACAAATCCGGCAAATCGATATCTTTTCGAGATCTCTTGAGCACCGCAAGCATGCCGCCGTTGCTGGCGTACACTCCCGATCGAGCCGCATCCCATTCCTTGAATTGTGGATCGCCTTTGCTAAATTCCGCGTCGCGCATGCATTCCCAATCGTCTTTCATACGATGGAGGACGCTCACTTCGTAGCGGTCCTGCAAATTCGTGCCGACCCCCGGCAGATCCACCCGCGCCTCGATTCTGTGACGCTCCAACTCGGGCGGCGGACCGATGCCGGAAAGCATCAACAACTGCGGCGTGTTGAACGCGCCGCCGCAGAGGATCACTTCCGTCAACGCCCTAGCTCGCTTTGCTTCGCCCGCCTGTTGTCGTGGGTTGGCGTGCGCTCGATACAAACTCTCGCCCTTCCGATATTCGACGCCGACGGCGCGGTTGTCGGCATCGAACATCACTCGAGTCGCCAATGCATCGATCTCGACGCGCAGGCGATCGGGAAAACGGCGCGCCACCTCCAAGATTCGTTCCCGCGTGCCAACACGAGCTGCATTCAACGTCGTCATCGGCACATAGCGAATGCCGAAGGCATTGCGCCGCACGACTCTCCAGTCGTTCGGATCTCCCTTCGAACGAAAGAACCAAAATAGCCGTTTCAGCGGATGTTCCAACTCCGCGATCGCGCCGAACGCCGACCGCTCGATCACATCCATCATCTCCCGATCCCTGAGCGCTTCTCTCGGAGGGCGCGGTCGCTCTGTCGGCAACCAGCCGCCGAACCCATGGCGGCTCGGGTTAATACCGAACAGTTTTTTCAACCAGCGAAACGGCAGCCTATGGCGGCAGTTTTCAAGGCGTTCGAAGTACTGCCTCATGCTTGCTGCTCGCCAGCTCGAATCTCCGGTTAACTCTGCGATGGAATCCCAGTCGGCATTATGGGGGCAGACCAAGATCATCGCGTTATGCGCGGTGCAGCCGCCGAGCGTGCCCGCGCGCGGATAAAGCACACCATTTCGTTCGGCCGTGTACTTGTAATCTTTTTTTTGCCGTCCCTCGTCCTCATAATGGCGCACAAAGAAATCCCACTTCATCGCAGAATTTTCGGAAGCGAAAGCGTGAAAGGCGGGGACTTGATAATCCTCCGGAAGACGAGGATCGCTTGATTGAAGTGAATCGCCGCCGGCTTCAAGGAGCAATACCGAACGGCCCGCTTCGACGAGCCGCGCCGCGAGCGTGCCGCCGCCCGCCCCCGAACCGACGACGATGAATTCGTATTCAAGCGGGCGGGCACTGACTTCAGACATTCGAACAAATATTCCGACCGGAGTTTCTAGAAAGTCTTCAAAAACTCGATCAGGGCGCGCTTGTCATCGTCGCTCAGCGGAGCCTCTTCTTTGAGCATGCTCGTGCCGAAGTAGTGGCCTCGGTTGACCACGAAATCCGGACACTTGCTCACTTGCAAGAGATCCGGGACGAGATTTTTAAACACTGCGGCGGCTTCCTGCTCGCTCTTGCCTTCGACTGCCTTGAGATCCGCTTTCATCTTTAACAGCAACTTGGCCAAATCGATTTTGCTGCTTTCCAGATCAATATTGGTAAGCAGGCTCACCGGCGTGCCTTTCGGAATCGGACCGATTCTCACTCCCTCTTCGCTAAAGAGCCAGGGAAACAAGCGCGCAAGCCAATCGTTCCAACTGAGAAGCTTGTTCAGTGATTCCGGCAAGAAGCCAGGTGCTAGTTTGATATAGCTAGTCGCCGTCGTACGGTAGATGAAGCCAGGGACCTTGTCGCCGAGAATCGAGTCTTTATCGCGCTTTTCCGGCCAGAGCATTTTTTCGATGGAATCTTTAAACGAATCGATGCGCGCTTCGACGGAAGGCGACGGGTTGAACTTGCCCACCGAATTGTTAAGCAGAAACGGCGCCGTGGACCATAAGCTGATCAGCGAGGGCACGCGCGTGTAACCGCGCCCGTTACCGGGCATTTCGTATTCCTGTAGGCTGCCATCGATGGGGTTGTGCACCGTAATCTTCCCGACCGACGGCAATTCCTTATAAGTTTTCGAGGAAAAATTATCCCAGATATTGCCTTCGAGCGCGTTGGTCGCGAGCGGGCTGCATGCGTTGGTCTGGAGCAGTGTCACCGGGATACGGCGATCCGTCGATAAATAATTATCGGTAAGAAAATCGTCGGCCATGACCATCTCGGTCATTTTCGTCTTGAAGTCGTCGGTCTTGGTCCACTGCCAATATTGATCCCAGTTCTGTTCGTCTACACCGGGCGGTGGTTCAGGTACCTTGCTCGAGTGGCAGCGCGCGCAGTAGGTCGCGAAAGCAATCTTGCCGCGGTCGAGCATCGCTGTATCCTTCGTTAGATATTGAGTGCCGCCGGGCGCGTTCTTGAGCATGTCGGCCTTCGCTGTCTTGAGAAAGAACAATGCCACGTCAGCTGTCTGCGCCGCCGTCGCATTCCAGTAGCTCGAATTCTTTTCAGCGTCTTCGATTTTGATCGGCGTGATCTTTTTCCCGCCCACTAGGGCATTGAAATGCAGCAACCACTCCTCGCTGAATAGCCCAATATTGATGAAGACGCGGTTGAGAGCGCCGAGCACTCCGACGGAGTCCGCCCCGTCTTTGAGTACCCGCGGCGTCCAGACCGTATCCGGAGCTTTATAGTACTGCGCCAAAGCGGAAGTTTGCTTGTAGTCCTGAAATTGCTTGTTCTTAACGCCCCCGCCGCCGAGTTTTTCCTGGCCCCAACGCTCGGACGCTTTCAGTCGGGACACGACATTATAGACGGCGTTCATCGTGCGCGGGTTATTGATGTAGTCGGTCGAAATAAACGACGTATCTAAAGTCCCCGGCAATGACGTGTGAATGAGCTGGTAGATAAAATTCGACTCATCTTTGTTCCAGAAAAGAATTCGGTCTACCCAGAAATATTGCGCGCCGGGATTGGAATTGAGATTTTCCCACTTGGGATTTTCCGGATCTGCCGGCGGCTTTACCGGGCTCGGCCCGACGTGGCAGAAGCCGCAAGACATGCCTACACGATAGGGGCGAACGAGATTTTTGTCGTTGTAATATTCTGCGTCCGTATAGAATTTTTCGGGATCCCATTTTTTCTGCGCCGCTTCGTTGAAATCGGGGTTTGGAAAAAGCCGCAAACCGACGATTCCGGACGCATAGCCATAGTACGATCCAATCGGCATGTTTTTGCCACGCGAGCCGATTTTGACGCCGGGATATTTCTGCTCATTTTCAAACGGGTCAGGAGCGCAATCTTTGCTGCGCGTGTCCAACCAAAGGCCGAACCGATCTTTGTTGGGTGTCTTGGGTTTCTCGAAGCAGGGCTCGTTGACGACGCCAAGATATTGCCAGCGCGTATCTCGGCTCAAATGTTTGACGCTCGGATGCGACGAAATAATTTTCAATAGATCGACCACGCCAAAGCTCTTAGCAACGAGATGATCCCAAAAACGATCGTTGCCGCCTGTCCAAACGATCCAGTTGTTCCGTCCCTTCACCTCATTGGCCGTAAGCTCCAACGCGCCATCCATGTCTTTGAAGTAATCCTCATCGGCCGCCGGAAAGCTTTCGGTGTTGCGCCCCACCGTCAGCGCCTCGTCTTTCACGGTGCCGGGCTCGGGCGATCTCTTTCCGCAGCCCCCCACAGCGACAACAAAGAGCAAAAGCAACGCAAGGTTGGTCAATCGTAAGTTACGCATTCTTGCTCCTCTAAATAACCTCATCGCAGCCTCCGGCAAATTGATGTTCAATTTCAGCAATCGGATTTTTCGGTTCTAGATTGGTTACAGCGTCTTCAGATACTCGACGAGCGCGTCCTTCTCATTGGCGGACAGATTGGTTCCATGTTCGTGCCCCTGGTTGCCGCTGGCGCGTTGACGCACGTCATATTTCGTGCCGATGCGCTCGGCTTCGGGACCTTGCGTCACAAAGCCAACGTTGACCGGATCGTAGACATCATAGCCACGATAGAAAACTTGCGGACGGTCAACCCCCGGCTTGAGTAGGTCGCGCAGCGTCGGCACTGATCCGTTGTGCAGATACGGCGCGCGCAGCCAGATGCCGTCGAGAAAAGCGGCGATATAGCCGCTCGGTTCGTTTTCAACCAGACCGCGCCGCTCGATGCCGAAGCTGCGCACCACTTTGTTCGACTCGATGGCGGCCTGCTTGCTCCAGCTTTTAAGCCGCTCGCGATCCGTGCCGACTTCTTCGACAGGCACGCGCGTTCCGGTGCGTTCGCTCGCGTGACAAGGCGCGCAGTTGCTGTCGAAAATCGCTTTGCCAGTTTTGGCCAGGTCTTCCTTGATCGGAAACGGGTATTTGGGCGCCTGCTTCTCGCTGAGATACTTCACCAGCCAGTCAATTTGACCCATGAACTCGTCCCGATCATGCGGGGCGGCGCTGAGTAGCCCCAGTGCGGAATCGATGATCACCGAGCGCGCATCGTGACTGTCGCCGGCGAGATTCATGAGCATGCCTTTTTCAGGTTGGTACTTTTTGAGATTCCATACCGATGGCATGTCGGTGGGGCCGAGGGTGTCGTCCATCGGCCATTTGAGAAGAAAATATTTTGTGAGGTTCATGGCGTCGTCGCGCCCGCGGCCCCACAACGGGAAGTCTTTGTGATAGACCCACTTAAATTGCGCCTCGCGTTCGAGCAGACGCTTTTTCGTGATCGGAATAAGGATAAAACGGTAGATGAGCTTATCGAGCAAAGGCAGCTTGTAGACCAACGCGATCTCGCTCATGATCTCATCGGCATTGAAGCGTGGATCTTTGGCGCAATCGACGACAAAGCGGAAAAATGCCTGAAGATTCAATGTGTGGTTCGGCCCGGTAGGGACAAAGATCGGATTTTCGTTTGCACTCTTGCGAAAGCTGGCGGTATGGCAAGAAGCGCAGTTATTCGCGACTCGCGGGAAACCAATGACTTTTTTGGTGAAACCGATCGGCAGCTCCTGTCCCTGCTCCCACGCGACTCCTAATGACGCATAGCCGCCGGGGCCGGGTAATTTTTCCGGAAACATGCGCGGGAGCACGAAAAAAATCCAGTACGGAATGCCGGCGTCGTGCTCCGCGCCAATGGAACCGTATTTGAATCGCATGTCGGGAGTCGCCGTCGCCCAATCCGGCTGCGGCTCCTCACGAAAAAATTTGTACCAACCGATGGCGCCCCCGACCGCAACCAACACGATTAAAAGCAGCAACCCAATTTTCAACCAGTTTTTTTTCTTCGGGTCACCCATCGTTCCTCCGTCCATCACTCGGTAGCGCGAACTGGCTCACTAGAAAGTTTTGAGATATTCGGTCAGTGCGTCTTTTTCCGCAGCCGACAGCTCGGTGCCGTAGCGTTTTCCTTCGTGGCCTTTGTTGGAATTACCCGGCTCTTCGGTATTGTATTGAAAATATTTGCGGCCCCTTTCTTCGCCAACCTCGAAAACAAAACCGACTCTTTTCTGATCGTAGACGTCATAGCCGCGATAAAATGTTTTCGGCCTTTGGGGGCTGGGCTCGAGCAAATCGCGCAACGTCGGCACCGAACCGTTGTGGAGATAAGGCGCGCGGAGCCATACGCCGTCGAGCGGACTGTTGGCGTAACCGAAAGTCTTGCGAAAATGACTGAACCTCTCGTCGCCATAGCCGGCAAAAATTAGATTCTGATTCACGGCGACATCGTAGGTATAGGAGTCGAGGCGGCGGCGGTCCGTGCCGATGTCCGCAATCGGCACAACCTTGCCGGCATATTCGCCACGAAAATCTTTGCCGTCGGCGCCGTGGCATTCGGCGCAATATTTCTTATAGATCGGCGCGCCTTGCGCAGCGAGATCCTTGTTAATTGCA
>DASXSW010000344.1:0-4291 GCA_036505755.1 Binatia bacterium
GTCACGGATTATCTACTTGAACGCTTTACCATCGCCGGCACGCCGGAAGAATGTATCGTCAAAGTGAGGCGGCTGGAATCCGACGGTATCAAACGCATCCTGTTGACGCCGCCGAACACCATTTACGATCAAGTGATGGACGTCTGGGGCAAACGCGTTATTGCCAAAAGCTAACTCCATTTGCCAAACCGACCTTACGACGGGAGTAATCGGCCTGCCTGGCATCGATGCCCCAACGCTCTAATTCTCAATCTTCATTGTGTTCCGTCGTTTCAATGTATAAGTTGATTGAATCACCCAATCGCAAACCATTTGTTCAGGAGAAAAATTAATGCGCATTAGAGTACTATCGCTCCTCACGCTTCTCGCTTTGTACAGTCACCGCGAGCTCGTCTTCGCCGCGACTGCAGAGAAAACCAAAGATGACCGCATAGTCAAGGACGGGATGATGGTGAGCTTGGACTACACGCTTAAGGGGACGGACGGAAAACTCATCGAAACGAGCAAAGGCAGAGACCCGCTTAAATATATTCACGGCCAAAAGATGATGATCCCAGGATTGGAAAAAGAACTGACCGGCATGAAAGTCGGTGGCGAGAAACATGTCACGGTCAAGCCCGAGGACGGCTACGGCAAGGTTAATCCAAATGCCGTTCAGGAAGTTCCCAAAGAAAAAATTCCTCCGAACGCGCTTAAGGTCGGCGCCGTGCTGGCCGCAAGAAGTCCGGAGGGAATGGTCGTCCCGATGACGGTCCGTCAAATCAAGGAAAAAACAGTTGTCATGGACATGAATCATCCCATGGCCGGGAAGACTCTCGTCTTTGACGTGAAAGTGGTCGATATCCAGCCCGCGCCACCGCCTCCCCCGGCGCAGCCGACAAAACCAGCCGCGCCGGCCAAACCCGCGGCGCCGACAGCGCCGCCGAAACCGGGGGATCCGGCGCAGAAAAAATAAATCTCGTCCAAACGCGACAAGAAGATGGATCTCGGAGAATTTGCCGCGCGCGTGCGTCAATCCAAGGCAATTGTCTTTTTCACCGGCGCCGGTATCAGTACAGAATCCGGCGTGCCGGACTTCCGCAGCCCGGGCGGCGTCTGGACCAAGTATCAGCCCGTGCTGTTCCAAGATTTTCTCGCGAGCGAATCGGCGCGCATTCAACACTGGCGCCTCAAAAAGGCGACCTACGAACTCTTTAAAACAGTCAAGCCGAACGTCGGCCACTACGCGATCTGTAACTTCGAGGCGCGCGGCCAGTTGCTCGGACTGATCACCCAAAACATCGACGGCCTGCACAAGCTCGCGGGAACTTCCGAAAAGCGATTGATCGAGCTTCACGGCACCGATCGTCTCGTTACCTGTCTTAAATGCGCCAAGCGATATGAACCAATCGACGTTTATGAAACCCTAGGCGAAGAATTTACCCCGCCGACGTGCGATGACTGCGGCGGATTTCTCAAGTCCGCCAATGTTTCCTTCGGGCAGTCGATGCCTGTTGTTGCCATGCAGCGCGCCCAAGCTTTGAGCGAACAAGCTGATCTCTTCATCGTCGTCGGTTCATCGCTGCAAGTTCAACCCGCTGCTTCGTTTCCCGTCATTGCCAAACGGAGCGGCGCGCTCCTGGCGATCATTAACCGCGATCCAACTCCGTTAGATAACATGGCGGATTTCGTTCATAATGGCGCCATCGGAGAATTCTTTCGTCAACTCTCGGCATTGCTCGGCGATAGCTAGCGTGGCTGCTTTCGTAGGGACGTCTCGTGTTGAGGCGCAAAAAACATTGGTCACTTTGCACGACATAGCAGCGCCGTTTGGATTCTGTTACCCTCGCCCGCTTTGTGGGAGAGGGAAAGGTGAGGGTTAGAAGGTGCGCGAAAGGCTTCAGGCTTCTCAGAGACGTTAGCCATGCAGCTCATGCGTTTGGCCGACGTCCCATTGGATCGACGCGACCGAGTGTTTCATTACTCCGGGTTTCGTGCTGTGACCGGCGCAATGATCCTCGTCGTCATCGCACTTGGTGCGTTAGTGTTCGGCTGGCTGAAAAATGCCTGGATTGCATACTATGTCGCCGCTGTTGTCGCCATCTGTCTGCTGATCTTCCAAAGGCTCGTCACCGCCCGCTTCCGCTCTTCCAACTGGCTCATACGCATGACGGAGCACGGGCTCTTCGTAAAATTTCGCTCCTATCTCAATCATCACTTTTCGGATCAAGACCCCACGGTTGTATCTCTTCCCTACTCTGACATTCGCTCGGTGAAGTTGGTAAAGGAGCGTCAGGAGCTCCCCGATCGAGACGATACAAACCAATCGACGAAGATAATTAGAACGCGCCGAATAATCGATCTCGAACTCGCCGGCGACTCCACCCAGCTAGCGCAAGCGCTGGCAAAGGAACGCGAGCGAGTATTCGCGAAGCCAACCCAATGCGCCGGCAGGACATCTTCGCGTTACCAACATTTTCCGGTCCGACTTGCTTCTCCAATGCTTTTGAGAATTGAATGGGGCGTCGTTCCTGATGCGCAAACATTTCTTGATAGCCTCACTCGCCACACGCTGGTTCGAGATAGCGAAGAGACTAGCAGAGATTTCGTCAACCTCGATGGGTTGAGCCGGGAGGAGCAGGAAGTACGCCTAAGGGAGTTGGTAGAGTCGGGCGAGATGATCGGCGCCGTGACGATGGCACGAAAACTATATTCATACGATCTGGCCGCGGCAAAGCACTTCGTCGAAGGGCTTGCTCGAGAGCGCTCACAAAAATGAATGTCTCAAATCTGACGACGCCCGAAACCATTCTTGATTTCTGGTTCGGCTCCACGTCCGACGACACGGTGGCCGCCAAGGAGCGAGCCGATCTTTGGTGGTCGAAGAATACGGCAACGGACGATGAGATTCGCCGCCGTTTCGAGATCTACGTGGTCCTGGCAGTTTCGGAACAACTCAACGATTGGCTGTCAACTCCGAGCGGGCGCGTTGCGCTGATCATTCTCACGGATCAATTTCCGCGCAACATCTATCGAGACACCGCCCGGGCGTTTTCCTGCGATGAAAAAGCATTGACGTGGTGCATTGAAGGGCTCGAAAAAACAGTTGATCGTCAGCTCCGGCCGATCGAGAGAGTATTTTTCTACCTCCCGCTCGAACACGCGGAATGTATCGAACACCAACATCTGTCGGTGAAATGTTTCGGCGAGCTAGTCTCTATCGTCAATGCAGGCCAACGCGGGATCTTTGAGGAATATTTGAACTACGCCATTCGCCATCGAGAAATCATCGAACGCTTCGGCCGTTTTCCCCACCGCAATGAAGTACTCGGACGAGAATCAACTCCGGAAGAACTGGCTTTTCTCTCAGAGCCCGGATCGTCGTTCTGAATCAGAAACTTTGCATTAAGAAGGTTTGATTAGAATTTTTCGAGCTCCCGGCCGTGCCGCATGACCCACAGCCGCTACACCGTCATTTAAAGAATAGATCTCTTCGATTAGCGGAGTCACCCAAACCTGTTTTGCCGCCAGGGCATCGAGCGCGTCGGCAAACGGGCCGCAGCGCGAACCGATCACATTGATTTCGTTGATCACGATCGGCGCCAGCGAAACCTGATGATTGCCGGCGATAGTACTTTTTAGAATCAATCTGCCGCGCGGGCGGACGGCGCTGAGCGCAAGCTCAAGTCCGCTGGCGGAACCTGTCGCTTCGACCACGACATCGAACAACCGCGGCTTCCAATCGTTGAGTTGAATCGTGCGCACGCACGCCGTCTTGATCAAAGCAAGTTTTTTAGCGTGCTTACCAAGCGCAGTGATCTTCGCGCCCGTAAGGCGCAGTACCTGCGCGCAAAGATTTCCTAGCTTGCCATCGCCGAGAATCAAAACATCGTCAGCCGGGTCGAGTTGCGTCTGGGTTAGTATTTCAAAAGCTGCCGCGAGCGGTTCGGTGAACACAGCTTCCTCGTCACTGACAGTGGCCGGCACGACGTGAAGGTTTGCCGTCGGCACCGAAGCGTACTCAGCAAATGCGCCATCCGCATTGAGAATTCCCATCACGGCACGATTTGGACAATGCCGGCGAAGATCGCGCCGGCACGAATCACATTTTCCGCAAGCAAAGTTGATTTCGCCGACGACACGCTGGCCGAGAAGATCGCGCGGACCTTCACTGACGCTGCCGACGAATTCATGGCCGGGAACGCCTTTGAATCCCATGTAGCCTTTGAAAATTTGCAAATCAGTGGAGCAGATACCGGCGAGATGAACCTTGACGACTGCGCTCTGAGGGCCGCTTGTTTCAGCGCGACTG
>DASXSW010000345.1:0-3119 GCA_036505755.1 Binatia bacterium
GACCTTGCCGATATCGCGCGTCATGTTTCCCGAAGCGTTGAAATTGAGCTTGATATTGAGGCCGTATTTTTTGTTGAACGCTCCGGCCAACTCCTTTGCTCCCTCGGGACCGAGTGTGGACGGACCGTAGAATTCAATGACGCCTTCTTTTTTGGCCCCGGCAATCAAATCATCGACCGGTGCCGCCGTGGCCTGTTCGATCGAAGCGCCTAACAGTACGGCCGTCAAGCTGAAAACGGGCAACAGTTTTGCCTTCACCATGACTTCCTCCTCGGACTTAGCTATTAGTTAGACGCTTTCCGCGGAAAGACTTTCATCGTAGTAAGTCGTTAAGTCTTTTCCCAAGTACGGAGTGAGTTTGAAGAGAATTCTAAGGTCGAGCACGGACTGGAGCCCCGAGCAATTCAATTGGCCCGTGACGAGCAAGTGATCGGGCATACCGAATATTCCATTCATTGGCGCTGTACGGTGAAAGCTCCTGACCACACGAATTTTCTCTCCCCCTCGACGGGGGAGAGTTAGAGAGGGGGTGATCTTCACGCTAGCAATGTCGAATCACCCCCATCTTAATCTTCCCCCGTCGAGGAGGAAGAATAAACTGGCGCCCTGCACAGGTCGACAAAATTTCCTGTAGGTCTTCGTTTTTCTGTGCTCTTCTGATTACTGTATCTTTGGCCTCGTGTACTCCAGCACGTACAGCCCGCCTTTGATCCGATCGGTCACGTAAATCAATCCATCGGTATCGACATAAAGATCGTTGAACATGGGCGCTTTCTGACCTTCGGGCGCCGGCGGAATGAAAAAGCCGACCTCTTCCGGGCGGAATTGGTTGCGAATGTCGAACACGCGCAGCCCCGCGTTATAATAGGTAACGAAGATAATGTTCTCGCTCTGAAACGAGCCCGGGCGATTCTCGTGCACGTTGTGCGGCCCAAAACGCAATCCGCGCTTACAGAAGTCGCCCTCTGGCACCGGGCAGGTGCTGACGATCACCGGATTTTTCTCTTCGCGGATATCGATGAGCCAAACTCTTTTTTCGCCTTCGTTGCAGTCGTATTTGACGGACTCGTCGACGGCGACTACGAGTTTCCTACCCGGCAGTGGTAAAGTCGTGTGGGCATAGCCGCCGAACGGCGGGCTCCAGTCGATCCGGCTAATCGTCTTGGGCTTACTTATATCGGAGATGTCGATAATGACCATGCCGGCATCGACCAGCGCCACGTAGGAACGGTCACCGTGCGGAATCGCGCCGTGCACATGAAAATGCTCGCCGGGAAACGGTGTCCAGTCGGGCGGCGTTTCTTCGCCTTCTTTCGTGCCGGGAATCCACCAGCGTCCGGCCTCTTTGGGATTCGCAGGGTGAGAAATGTCCGCGATCAAATAGGCACGCTCTTTGATTCCCGGCAGCATCGCTCCGACATGGGCGTACTTGCCATCGGTGAACCACATACGGTGAACGCCTTTGCCGGGTAGTTTCAGGTAGCCTATCTCGCGCGGCTCCGTCGGTTTTTCGATGCTGTAAATTTTGATGCCTGCTTCGTTCGGAACCCTGGCGGGAACTGATTTGTCGAAATAGGGCCGCTCTTGATTCTGGATCAAAATATCGCCGGTGATCTGCACTTTATGCGCGTGCGTGTTCGGTGCGTGCGGCATCTGCAGGACCACGCGCGGATCGCTCGGATCGTCGACGTCGACAATGCTCAGAGCCATCGGCGATGTACCAAGATGAGCGAGATAAACGTAACGGCCTTGCTTCAGCAACTGCATCCCGTCGCCGTGGCCATTCAAGTCATGATGGCCGATGATTCTCATATTGAGGCTTTCGCTGTTTGCTTGGATCTCTGCGGTATTCATGATGGACCTCGATTCCGCCGCTGAATTTGGCGGGCCGTTGGCTTTTGGCTATGTGCTTGGTTCTGTTATACTTCCGAACTCTCAAAGTCAACAATATCGGACGTATTGGCTCACATCGGTTTATATGTTAATAGGCCGCGTACGTAAACTAATCTTCGTCAATCGACAGTAGGAGATGCCATGAAACGAACTCTGATCCTTGCAGTGTTCATGCTTGTCGTCTTCCACAGCACTCTACACGCGCAAACCAAGCGCATCGCCGTAGCATACAGCGCCATCAGCGCCACCCAGTCCGGTTTTTATCTCGCCAAAGATGCCAAAATTTTTGAAAAGCACGGCCTTTATGTCGATCCGGTTTATGTGGCTGGCGCCAGCCGGGTACAACAAGCGATGATCGCGGGTGAATTTACGTTAGCTCTAGGCGGCGGCAATGTTGTCACCGTGAATCTTGCAGGCGGTGACGTCGTGATCATTGGAGGCGTGGTCAACGTCCCGTCTTTCTATCTATTTGTTCAGCCCGCGATCAAAACGCAAGAAGACTTGAAAGGCAAAGCCTTAGGAATTACGCGCTACGGTGCGTCGACGGACGGCTCTTTGCGCTTATTGCTAAAGAAATGGCGCTTGGAGCCCGATCGCGATGTAAAAATTCTCCAAATGGGCGGGCAGCCGGAAATTCTTGCTGGGATGCAGGCCGGCGTCGTCCACGGAGGAATTCTGTCTTCGCCCGGCGACTTTAAGGCCAAGAAGGCCGGCTTTACCATGCTCGCCAATTTCGCTAAAGAAGGGATCGATTACCCAACCACGAGTCTCGTTTCGACCCGTTCCACGATTAATAAGGATCGAGACACCGTTAAGCGATACCTGATGGCGTACAGCGAAGCGGTGGATCGGTTATTTCGAGATAAGGAGCTGGCGATCAAAGTGATCGGCAAGTGGACGCGCACTCAAGATCGGGAGACGCTGGAGTCCTCGTACGAATACGCCACGAATTTTATCGAGCGACCGCCGCGCCTTCCTTTCAAAGCTATCGAAATGGTCATTTCTGAAACCGCTGAAACCGACCCGCGTGCCAAGGGACGCAAAGCCGAGGAGTTCATCGATCCATCGATCTACAACGAGTTGGAAAAATCCGGTTACTTCAAGTCACTGGGTCGTTAGTTCAACAGGGTGCGTATTTTATCAACCGTTCGCCAATCGCTTGATCCCGTGTTGGGACATCCGGCGACGATCTGTCAATCAAGAACCACACCTTGAACGCCATCGTA
>DASXSW010000346.1:0-3922 GCA_036505755.1 Binatia bacterium
CCCCGAGAGTGCTATCTATCGTCGCGGCAAAAATCCCGGCATAGGAGAAATCGCATGAGGCGTGTAATTCTCATTTCACTAGCGGCCGTCATCGCACTATTCGGCATAATCTTCGACGGCAACGCGCAAACTATCAAGGTCGGCGCGGTGGTGCCGCTCACCGGGAGATACGCCGCGCTCGGCGGTCAGGTTAAGACTGGCTACGAGATCGCGGTGCAGCAAATAAACGCGGCGGGCGGCGTGACGGTCGGTGGCAAGAAGCTGCAGATCGAAATGACCATGCTGGACGACGAATCGGACCCGACCAAAACCGTCGCGCGACTGGAAACCCTCGCCACGCAGGGAGTGGTGGCCTATCTCGGCGGAGCTGGGTCTGACCTTCACGCCGCGGCGGCTTCCATCGGCGACAAAAATAAGATTCCTTATCTCGGCGTCGCCTTCGCGTTTCACGGCATTCATCAGCAAGGCTTGCGCTATCTCTTCTCACCTTTTCCAAAATCTCCCGATCTGACGAGAGAGACTTTCGTCTTCCTCGACGCGATGATCCCCCCAGCACAGCGGCCCAGGAAAGTCGCGCTTTTCCTCGAAAGGACCGACTGGGGACAGGAGATGGGTTCTCAGTGGGATGGCCGGGCCAGAGAGCATGGCTATCAGGTTGTGACCAATGCCGCATATGCTCCCGGCTCGAAGGATTTTTCCGATTTGATCTTGAAAGCTAAATCGGCCGGCGCCGAAGCCGTCCTCGCGCTGCCGTCGCCGCCCGACGGCATGACGATCATCAAGCAGATGAAGGAGCTGGATTTCAACGCCAAGGTCAATCTCTTCATTCGCGCCGCCGACCCACCGGTGTGGTCGCAGAACCTGAGCAAGGACGGCGATTATGTGCTCTTATCGCCCGGCTGGCACTTCGCCGCAAAATACCCCAAAGTCGCCGAACTGAACGAAGCGCACCAAAAGCTTTTCAACCGCCCGTCCGACCCGCTGGTCGGACCGTCCTACGCTTGCCTGCAAATTCTCGCCGATGCAGTCGCGCGAGCGAAGGTTCTTGACCGCGACAAGCTTCGCGATGCCCTCGCCGCCACAAACATGACCACGGTGATCGGCCCTGTGCGTTTTCGGCCGGATGGGAGCGGTGAAGTCAAAGTCTTTTTCCAGCAATGGCTTAAGGGCAAACAAGAACTCGTTTGGCCCAAAGAGTTTGCCACCGCGCCGTTCGGCTATCCCGCGCCGGAGTTCAGCAAACGCTAACCGCCATGAAGCCAAATCTTGCGCTCCCGCTGCATATGCGCACCTAGAAATGAATGAACATTCAATCTATCAGGTGAGGCGATCATGAAACCGATAGTTTCGGCTTTCTTCGCAACGCAGATCGCATGGCTCGGCTTTGGCGTTGCGGCAATGGGGCAAACCATAAAGGTTGGCGTCGTAACGCCTCTCACCGGTCGCTACGCCTCCATCGGCAATGAACTCAAACACGGATACGACATTGCCGTGGAAAAAATTAACGCTGGCGGCGGGGTCCAAGTGGGGAACCGGCGCTTACTTTTGGAGTTGATCGTGCTCGATGACGAATCCGATGCAACTAAAACCGTCGCGCGATTGGAGACCCACGCCGCTCAGGGCGTGGTCGCTTACTTGGGAGGAGTCGGCTCCGATCTTCATGCCGCGGGCGCCACTGTCGCTGAGAAGAATCGGATTCCCTACCTGGGTGTGGGATTTGCCCTGGAGAGCATTCACAAGCAGGGTTATCGCTATCTCTTCTCGCCTTTTTGGAAGTCGCCGCAAATCGCCAGAGAAACCTATCGTCTTCTCAATGGTTCACTGGCGGAGAATCAACGTCCCAAGAAGGTAGCTTTGTTTCTGGAAAAAACCGATTGGGGACAAGAAATCGGCGGTTACTGGGAATCGTTCGGAAAGGAAGCCGGGTATGAAGTCGTCGTGAAGGGAGAATATGCGCCAGGTGCCAAAGATTTCTCGAACCTGATCTTACAGGCCAGATCAGCAGGCGCTGAGTCGGTCTTGGGCGTGCCATCGCCGCCCGACGGCATGACGCTGGTCAAGCAAATGAAAGAGCTGGAGTTTACGCCGAAGTTTCTGGTGTTGTTGCGCGGGTCAGACTCGCCGGCTTGGACGAACAATCTTGGTGCCGCAGGTGACTACACGATCTTGGGCACGGGTTGGCATGCCGCCCTCAAGTATCCGCAGGTGAAGGAGCTGAACGATACTTACATGAGCAAACACAATCGGCTTGCTGACCCCGTGGTGGGTCCCGGTTACGCAGTTGTGCAGATCTTTGCCGATGCGCTGACGCGAGCAAAGACGTTGGACCGCGACGCGCTTCGCCAAGCACTGGCGAGCACAAATATGATGACGGTGTCGGGACCCGTGCGCTTCCGCGCAGACGGAACCGCAGAGATTTCCGGCGTATTTATTCAGTGGCAAAAGGGGAAACAACATCTAATTTGGCCCAAAGAAAATGCCACCGCACCTTTTGCTTATCCGGCGGTGCCTTTCAACCAGCGCTAAGTCACATTCTTGCGATCACAGCTGAAGCTCACTTACGTTCGTAATCCCTTCTTGCCAATTCAACAATGCCCCTTCTGACTGTAAGGAAAGCTACCAAGACCTTCGGCGGCGTCGCTGCGGTCAAAGATATCAGTCTGACCGTTGAAGAGGGCGAGATCCTCGGCATCATGGGTCCGAACGGATCGGGAAAAACGACGCTGTTCAATCTCGTCAGCGGTGTTTTTTATCCGGATAGTGGGGATATTTTCTTTCAGGAAGAGCGTACCAATAAACTGCGGCCCCATCAGCTTTGTCATCGCGGCCTGGCGCGAACTTTTCAGCTCGTGCGGCCATTCCTTGGTCTAACCGCCGAAGAGAATGTTCTGGTTGGTCTCGGTTATGGTCGTGAACGGCTGAGCGGTAGCAAAGCACGCGACAAAGCCGGCGAACTCTTGACTTCGGTCGGTTTGGCGGGACGGTCGAATCGTCTTGCCAACACTTTCACGGTGATGGATCGAAAGCGCCTCGAATTAGCACGCGCGCTGGCGACAGCGCCGAAACTTTTATTGCTCGACGAGTTCATGGCGGGACTAACCCCCACTGAAACCTCGGCGGCGATAAACCTCATTCGACAATTGCAGCGCGGCGGTCTGACCGTCGTCCTGGTCGAACATATCGTCTGGGCGTTGCTCGATATTTCGCATCGTATCGTCGTGCTCAGCGCCGGCGAGAAAATCGCCGAAGGCGCGCCGGCAAGCGTGGCAAAAGATCCGCACGTGATCGAAGTGTATCTGGGAGAAACAATCTGAAGAGTTCCAATCGACGAAATGGTTGAAGTCGTTCAAACCGTCGGAAGAAATGAAAAGACGAGCGTATTCTATCCGAAAACGTTTTGAACGATTTGAACGGTTAGTAAATAAAGAATGCTCGAAGTAGAAAATCTTCAAGTTGCCTACGGCCCGCTTCTGGCCCTGCACGGCGTCAATTTGATGATTCGCCCCGGGGAAATGGTCGCCCTCGTCGGCCCCAACGGCGCCGGCAAATCGACTCTGCTCAAAACTATTTCCGGTCTGCTCGCGCCACGGTCCGGCGCGATTCGATGGCAAGATGAAAAAATCACCGCAGCCTCGCCGCAACGAATCGTCGAGCACGGCATCGCGCTCGTCCCGGAAGGCCGGAGGCTTTTCGCCGCCATGTCGGTGCGCGAAAATCTCGAGCTCGGCGCCTTCACTGAGCGCGCGCAAAAAGAAAAACGTGCTCAAATGGAGCGCGTCTTCACTCTCTTCCCGCGTCTTTTCGAGCGCCAGAGACAAACCGCGGGATTACTTTCCGGCGGCGAGCAGCAGATGCTTGCTCTGGGCCGCGCGCTCATGGGCCTTCCTCGCCTGCTGCTGCTCGACGAACCATCCCTTGGCCT
>DASXSW010000347.1:0-4059 GCA_036505755.1 Binatia bacterium
CAGCTTGGTTCAAGCCCTCCAAATGTTTACATCGTTCGAACCCTTCAGGAGACTCACCTGAGCAAACCCAAGTGAGGAGTAATTATGCGCGTCGTTCACTATCTGAATCAATTTTTCGGCGGACTTGGTGGCGAAGAGAAAGCAGGTACGCCATTAGAAAAGCATGAGGGCGCGGTTGGTCCGGGAAAGCTGCTCGAGCAATTGCTCGGTGACGGCGCGCAGGTCGCCATGACGTTGGTGAGCGGCGATAACTATGCCGTGGAGAATCAGCAATCGATCATCGCCGCGGTTTTAAAAAAAGTTCGTGAGGCCGACGCCGATTTGTTCGTAGCGGGTCCATGCTTTCAAGCAGGAAGATACGGTATGGCGGCTGGGGCCTTGTGCTCGGCGGTACAGGCGAAACTCGGGATTCCCGTCATTACGGGCATGGCACAGGAAAATCCCGGCGCCGATCTCTATCGCGAGACGCTCTTCATCATTGATTCCGGTGAGAACGCCGCGAGGATGCGCGATGTGCTGACCCGGATGGCAACCCTCGCAAAAAAACTCCTTGCCAAGGAATCCGTTGGACTGCCGAAAGAAGAAGGTTATATTCCGCGCGGTCTGATTCGCGACCATTTTGTTGAGAAGACCGCCGCAGAGAGGCTCGTCGAAATGGTGTTGGCAAAGGTCAAGGACGAA
The DNA here is from genome assembly GCA_036505755.1 of Binatia bacterium. Classification (GTDB taxonomy): domain Bacteria; phylum Desulfobacterota; class Binatia; order UBA9968; family UBA9968; genus DP-20. The sequence continues at coordinate 682 of DASXSW010000347.1, forward strand.
CCTTTTGAATCGGAGATGATGCCGACCGCGTTCGCGCCAGTGCCCATGCCTCCCGGCGTGAAGGATCTCAAGAAAGCAAAATTGATGCTGGTTACAGACGGTGGACTTGTGCCGAAGGGCAATCCTGACAAGATTCAAAGTTCGGCCGCGACACGCTGGGGCTCGTATAGTATCAAGGACTGCGCCGATCTCAGAGCCGAAGATTACGAGATTTCCCATGGCGGCTACGACCCGCAGTTTGTCCGGCAGGATCTCAACCGGCTCGTGCCGCTCGACGTGATGCGCGAGCTGGAACAGGAAGGAGTCATCGGCGAGCTGTATGATGAGTTTATTTCAACATCGGGACTGGCCAATCCGCTATCGAATACCCGCCGGATGGGAGGAGAAATGGCCGAGAAGGCCAAACGGCTTGGCATCGACGCGATCATCCTCACTTCGACGTGAGGGACCAGCACGCGCAGCGGCGCTGCGATCACGACGGAGTTAGAAAAGGCTGGTATCCCGACGGTGCAAATCACTTCGGCTATAACTATCGCGGCGATGGTAGGCGCTAATCGCCTAGTGCTCGGCAATGGCATCGTGCATGTCGTGGGAGATGCCAAGGTCTCCGTTAATGAAGAAAAAGGAATTCGACGCCAGCTAGTGCAAAAGGCGTTGGAAGCGCTCCAGCGTGATCACGACTAACGAGTAACCTCTTCGGAAGGCAAAGAAATACTCTTTCCAATCCGAGTGGCCAAATTCTCCACGAACTATCGCATTGCTCGCTGCCCACTATAGCGGTCTCAGATTTCAGGCCCCCGCAGGCGCGAACGAAGCGAAGGAAAGGCTTAGTCGGATAAGATTTTGGCGTCACCCCGTCACATTGAGACTTCCTGGACTCATTCCGAGCACCCCCGCCGGTAATCGGTTGGTGACTTCGTTTGCCAATTTGGCTGGCGATTGAAACCTGTCTCCGGTTTTGGCAAGTATTTGCCATATTGGCAGCTTTAGGAGATGATTGTCGAGAGTCGACAGGGGTTGTTTCTGAACTTGAAATCCGCGAGCCAGACGGTCTTGGCAAGCGTCGAATTATGGGAAACTGATCGATGAGAAACCGGATTTTGGGTTTTGCTTTACTTGTTTTTCTTGGTTGTGTGTTTCTCGGTCTGATTCTCTCAAATTCAAAAACTGACAACTCCGTGACCCTCGCTCACCTTGTGTCGCAAGACTCTCGCGTCAGCGGAGCAAATATGACCGTGAAGCAACTAGCGCAAGCGTGGTTGCCAAATTTCGGGGTGGATTTAATTTTTTATGTCGTGTTGGCCGCCTGTGGAATTCTGTTGGCATTCAGAGCGATCGTTTCGGCGGTGAGAATCAGTCGAGCAGAACGTTTGCTGCGCTCGCGAGTTCATGCCGGTTACAATTTGATCAACGAAGCGGAAGCGAGGCCGGTGGAGGTAAAGACGCTACCTTCGACCCAGTTTGGTTTAGCGCCGGAGACCGCGGCTGACTCTCCGGCAAGCTCACGGTCTATTGCGCGACGGTCTCCCTTAACACATCTTCTCCCAACTCGTGTCTGGTCACGTGTGGTTTCCTACGGTCACGGTTTGACCGGCAAAATGATTTTCACGTTCACGGCGATTATTGCTGCGTTTGGCGCGCTGACGCTAGTTCTGGTTTATTTCACTCTCAAATCCTCGCTGACGAAGCAGTGGATTCAACGGGCCAGAGTCACCGCCGTCAACGTAAGTGATGGCGTCCCCTCTCAGCTCTTCAGGAAAGACGCCGTACGTCTACGCGACGTTCTGCGCAAGTACGCCAATCGGCGTGGGATGGCGTACGTGGTCATCGAAGATCGGCAAGGTGAGATTCTTTCCCATAGCTTTGCCGTCCTACCCCAACAGGTTCAGAACACGGCGCCAATCAATCCTCCGGAAACCGAAAGGCAGCGCTTATTTCGACTAGGAGACGGCATGGTATACGAGGTGCGCGTGCCGATTTTGGAGGGCCAAATGGGCGCCGTGCGGGTCGGCATTTGGAAGGACGACGTCGACGCTGAAATCAGCAAAACGGTAGTACCGATTTTGAAACTCGTTGTGCTCGTTGTTTGCGGCGGTGTCTTTATGGCGATTTTCCTGGTTTGGCGAATCACCCGGCCGATATTACGATTGGTAAGAACCGCCCGCCGTATCAGCGAGGGTGAACTTGACATTCCTTCGCTAGGCGTCAATGACGTTGGCGAGTTCGGCGAATTATCGCGTTCGTTCGAACGCATGCGTTCCAGTGTCAAGGCGGCGATCGTTCGATTGAACGAAGATAGATAGCTAGGATCCCGCGCTGGCAACTAATCACGCTCCCATCCGATTTTCGCCCGGCAATAAATAATAGCGACTGTCGTACAATGCTTTAACAAAACCGGACTTCTCCTGAAGAAATCAATTGTCATAAATATCTTGGCATTCGCCGACGCCGCGTTTGAGTGGTCGGTGAGCGCCGCGCGACTGTGTTAGGGTCGTGAACTAGCTCCAAATCAATGATCCGGCGCACGTGCATAGCTCCGGTTCGATCGTAGACAAGTTAACGATTACCGGTCGGCTTATCGTGTGCCGGCCGTACGCGTCGTCGCAGGTACTGCTTAACAGTTTCCTCCGTGTGTAGATTATGTCCCTATTCGGGTGAGGTTGGCTGTGTTAGCGTCCCAGCAGCGCCGTCAGCTGCACCAGTTCTTCATATCGGCTGCCCCACTTTTCCGAGTCGGGAACGAGGGTGTTACGGTTGCCGACATCGTCGGGGCCGCCGGTAGCGAGTTCTTTGAGCGCCGGCCAGCGGCGCTGCTTGAAGGCGATCTCTTGTCCCTTTTTGGACAGCATGAAATCCACCAGCAGAGCGGCGGCGTGCGGATGGGGTGGCTGGGAAGAGATCGCGAGAGACGAGACCGATTTCACCGGAACAAACGGTTCAGGAAAAACATAGTCGATGGGCGCGCCGGCTTTACGCAGGGCGACCGCCTCGTGATGGTGCGCATCGATCTGTAGGGGAAACTCGCCAGCCGCGACCAGTTGCGAGACCAGAGTGCGCCCTTTGCGGATATTCAATTGCTGTGTTCCCAGGCTGCGCGCGATTTGTTTGCCCTTTTCATCGCCGTAATATTCCAGTACCGCGGCCAGCCAATCGTCGGCGTCTTGATCCATGCCCATTTTTCCCCTCCACTTCGGTTGCAAGAGATCGGCGATCGATTTTGGCGCCTGCGCGCGATCCACTTGTTTGGAATTGAAAAGATAGACCATGAGCGAGGCCCAGATACCGTTGAAGTAACCGTCTTTATCGTAGAATCCCGCGCGCAGGCCGCGTCGATACGGTGAGTCATGGCGGCCGATGGCGTTGGCTTTCTTGAGCGTA
>DASXSW010000348.1:0-4380 GCA_036505755.1 Binatia bacterium
TATCGGCGATGAACTTCGATTCGCCGGTAACCTTGTCAAATCCTTCGATCCGCTGAACACGCTGTCCGACGACCGAAAATTTTTCTGCTTTTGCCATAATCCTTTTTAATCTCTCTGGGTCAATTCCTTACAGCTCACTGAGCAATGCAATCAGTGTTTCCGTCAAAGTCCGTCATTCCCGCGTGCTTTTAGCGGGAATCCAGGCGAATTCTGACTGGACCCCCGAGAAAAACGTTCGGGGGTGACAATTACTTGTCTTGCGTTTCGATGGGTCAAAATTCATGCAAGGATTAGCTCGTCTTAGAGACGGGTTTATAAACGTCCAGGCTCTGAATTTTGGCGGTTTGCTCGCGCTTGCGAAATTGGAAATTGGGATCGATCTTGTCGTTCACCACAGCCATGACGGATTCGAGGATCTTATAATAGCCGGTGCAGCGGCAGAGATTCCCCGACATCCATTCTTTGACTTCCTCTTCACTCGGTTTGGGGTTTTCGTCGAGCAACGCTTTCGCCGCCATGATTTGACCCGGCGTGCAAATGCCGCACTGAAAACCGCCGTATTCGATAAACGCCTGTTGCAGCGGATGGAGCTTGCCGTCTCTGGCGAGTCCTTCGATGGTTTCGATCTCTCTTCCGGCGCAACCCGCCGCCAGGGTCAAACAGGAGCTTACCAAACGGCCATCGATGATCACGCTGCAGGCGCCGCACACACCGATGCTGCAGCCTTCTTTGGTACCGGTCAGGCCGAGGTTGTCTCTGAGCACTTGCAGCAAAAGACGATTCGCTTCTATCTCAACATCGTGCGTTTCACCGTTCACTTTGAATGTTATTTGCTTTTTCATTTTCCTGCCTGGAATGTCATCTATGAATGGAATTTAGCCGGCCCAACGCGTCAGTCGATTATCGAGCATTTGAACGAGGGCGTTGCTGGCGAGGCCGATTATAAGGACAACCATTGCTATAGCAAATACTTTCGCGGCATCAAACTGAGCGCCGTAGCGCTGCGCCAGCGCACCAAGGCCGACGAAGGCGATGAGCATCTCGCCGTTGATCATTCCCTTGACCGCGCGCCCCATGCCAAGACGGATGCCTGCGAATACCAACGGTAAAGACGCCGGCAATAAAATTCTCGTGAATATCTGGCGCTCGTGGCAGCCGAAGGAGCGCGCCATCTCGACCAGCGATGGATCGACGGTGCGGATCGCGGTCGCGGTGTTGATCACGATAACAAACATGGAATAAACCACGATGATCGCGATACGAGATGCGTCGGACAAACCAAAAATAGCAAAGAAGATCGGCGCGAAGACAATTGAAGGGCAGACAAAAAGCGCGTGAACGTAAACATCGAGGGCTTTTTCAACATAGCGATAACGACCCATGAGTGAGCCCAACAAGAGTCCCAGAATCAAAGCGAGACTGAAGCCGACTATCAATCCCTGCAAGCTCGATCCTAGGTTGGCGCGAATGACTCCGCTGCCGACGAACTGGGCGAGCGCTTCCATTACTTTCGAAAATGGCGGCAACCACTGCAGCCTCAGGCTCCAACCCAAGATCTCCCAAAGCGCGGCGCCGCCGAGAAGAGCCAAAACCTCAGGCGCGTTTTGGCGCGTGAAACGGCGCAGCGCCGGTAGTCTATCGACCGTTCGCGCGTCGCTTGATTTGACAGCGGCTTTCGCGACAGTTTCCTGTTTCACGATTCACCCGCCTGCATGGCGCGCAGGTTCTCCCAGAGATATTCTTTGATCTCGACAAACGCGCTGGATTTTTCTACTTGCGGCGAGCGCGGTCGTGCGAGCGGCACGTTGATCATTTCCTTGACCCTACCGGGACGCGGCGTCATCAGCATGACGCGATCGCCAAGCATGACCGCTTCATCCATGCTGTGTGTGACAAAGACCACCGTTTTGCGTTGTCCCTCCCAAAGGCGGAGCAGTTGCTCTTGCAGAAGCCGGCGCGTCTGCTCATCCAAGGCGCCAAAGGGTTCGTCCATGAGCAGAATCTGCGGATCGACCGCCAGCGCGCGGGCCAGGCCGACGCGTTGCTGCATCCCGCCCGACAACTCTTTGGGCAAGCGTTTCTCGAAGCCTTCCAGGCCGACGAGCTTGATGAGATGCTGCGCCTTATCTCGGCATTCATCCGGCGGCGTGCCGCGGACTTCAAGCCCAAAAGTTACGTTGGCAAGCACGTCGGCCCACGGCATCAACGCGAAGTTCTGAAACACCACTGCGCGTTCCGGTCCAGGTCCGGTAATCGCCCGGCCGTCGATGGCCACTTCGCCCTGGTCGTAGGGAATCAGTCCCGCGATGATGCGCAACAACGTGGTCTTGCCGCAACCGCTTGGGCCGATGATGGTGACGAATTCATTGTCATGGACTTCGAAGTCGATGTCACTGAGCGCGAGCACGCCGGCGCCGTTATCGCGAGTGCCAAACTCTTTGCTCAAGCCGCGGACCCGGATCATCTCACCTACCTAGCCGATCGAGATGTCCGGCGCCCAACGGGTGATCCTTTTTTCTACCGCTTGCATACCCGCCAGCAAGGCCAAGGCTTCAATAATGACGGCCAGTACCGTGGCGAAGACCAGATCAGACTGCATGCGGCCGGAGAATTCCAGTAATAATCGGCCCAAACCGCTGGCGACCAAGATCAGCTCGACCATGACCATGCCGGTGACGGCGCGGCCGAGACCGATGCGCATGCCGGCAAAGATGGCCGGCATCGCTCCGGGTATGACGATCCTGCGCCAGATCTGGCCCTCGCTGGCGCCGAATGATTTGGCCATTTCGATAAGCGAGGCTTCCACGCCGCGCACGCCAGCGCGCGTATTGACGGTGATAAATACGAAAGCAAACAGAACGACGATGAATACTCGCGCGGCGATTCCCAATCCCAGGGCGATGATCACGATCGGGATCAGCGGCGCCACCGGCATAGTCAACAGCACGCCGACATAGGGATTGAGAACGCGATCCATCCAGTGAAATCGTCCGGCGAGCAGCCCCAACGGGATTCCTATGACGACTGAGATGGCGAAACCTAAAAGGAGCGCCTGATTACTGATATAAAGCGCTTCCCAAAACCTGGCTTCGAAAAACAGTAGACGAAAGAGAGCGCTTACCACGTCGGTGAATCGGGGCAAAAGAAAGTTCTGCGAAGTGCTGACAAAAAACTCCCACAGCCCAACCGCCACGATAAAAACTGCGAGCCTGAGGCTCCAATCCACGACGATGCGTTTCTTCATGGGGCTACGAACCTCGCCTTTTCAATCGCTGTGGGTTTGATTCCCCGCAGCTTGCCGCGTAAAGAGCTATTCCCAGACCTCTTAGATTCCGTCATTCCCGAATGCTTCTATCGGGAATCCAGGGGAGAACCGGACTGGACCCCCGATTAAAACATTCGGGGGTGACGCCTTTCGGATAACGTTATGTTCTGATACCCCGTCAGCTTGCTGTGGGGTAGTTCAATAAGCGCTGCTAAACCTCGGGGCGACCGGGTGCTCGCCCTCAGGGCGTTAGAATGCGCTGAATACATTTCTCTACCGCGCGCCGGCGATTTTGCCGACTTTGCTCAGCGCGCCGGTGAGAATTTTCGAGTCGACGAGTTCCTTTGTGTTCACGGCGGTCTTTAGCTCACCATTGTCGGTAAAAAACTTGACCGTATCGTCGAGGATCGAGGTGTCGCCGCCGTTTTGCGGCCAGGCGCGGACAATCTCGATATAGGCCTTGATCGCGGGAGCGATGATGTTTTTCGGCATATCGGGCAGATGCTTTGCCACGAGCGGTTCGAGTATTTTGGGATTCGCATGAACCATACGGAAGCTCTTCAGTAATTCCGCGATATAGGCAGTCGCGACCTCGTCGTTTTTGCGCAGCCAATCCACGTTCGCCCAAAAACTCGCACCGCTGATATTGAAGAGGTTGCCGGTTCTGATGATGTGGTAGCGGCCGGGCGCCTTGGCATCGAGATTCAACCAGTCGCCCAGCTGGACGAGGGTGGCGTCGATCTGATTATTCTGCAGCGCGACGATCCGGTTTTCTCCGCCCGGGATCACCATGATATTCGGCTTGACCTTACAATCGTTGAGCAGCCATAGTTTGACCGCGAGCGAGGTGGTCGCGGCTTCTCCATGGATGGCGAATCTCTTGCCGTCGGTTTCCTTACAATCTTTGATGTCGCTTTTGGCGACCATAACAAACTCGCCGCCGTTATTCTCCATAATAAAAGAGAGCTTGGCGCCCTTTTGAGTCGCGCGCACCGGATCCATGACCTGCGAGTTGGCGAACTGAATCGTTCCTTGGGCCAATGCCTGGACGTTGAGGTCGGTGCGAGTAAACTCGACGCTAGACACGTTCCAGCCGTTGCGATTCAACCGTTCAT
>DASXSW010000349.1:0-5189 GCA_036505755.1 Binatia bacterium
GCTAAAGATCAACTGATTCCCCTGGATCAGGTGAATCAGATCAAAGCTGAACTGACGGCCAAGAAAGTACCGTTTCAGATGGAGATTTATCCCGAACCGGGGCATGGTTTTTTCTGCGACGATCGTGGCAGCTATCATGAAGCGTCGGCGAAAGACGCCTGGGAAAAAACCAAAGCGTTCTTTGCTCAGCACTTGAAGTAAGTTGAGGTTTGAACGATCCTGGGGGGAGGAAAGGATATCGCCTTTCCTCTCCCTTTTTTGTTTTTAATGGGCAAATTGAAGAGTCTACACAAGGCTTTCCCTTAATGACGCGCAGAATCGTCAAAGAGCAAGTAACCGTGGGCCTCGTTCAAATGAGTGCCGGCGATAATCCCGCCGCGAATTTCGCTAAAGCCACCGAGCGAATCGAAACGGCGGCAACAAAAGGCGCGCGGATCGTCTGCCTGCAAGAACTGTTTCGCTCCCGTTACTTTTGCCAGAATGAAGACCAGCGGAATTTTAAATTGGCCGAGTCGATTCCGGGACCGACGACAGATGGCCTTAGCGCGGTTGCGAAGGAACGGAAGATCGTAATCGTCGCGTCGGTATTCGAACGAAGATCGGCGGGAATCTATCACAACACCGCCGTCGTTATCGATGCCGATGGATCACTAGCGGGAACGTATCGAAAGATGCATATTCCCGATGATCCGCTATACTACGAAAAATTTTACTTCACCCCGGGCGATCTCGGGTTTCCAAGCTTTCAAACCCGCTACGCGAAAATTGCCGCATTGGTCTGTTGGGATCAGTGGTTTCCGGAGGGCGCCCGCGCTGCGTCGCTGTCGGGAGCTCAGATTCTATTTTATCCCACCGCGATCGGTTGGATTCCCAAGGAGCCTCGCGCGGTGGCGCAGAATCAGCGCAACGCCTGGGAGCTCATTCAACGTTCACACGCGGTCGCCAACGGAGTCTATGTTGCCTCGGTCAACCGTGTCGGGCGGGAAGGCAAGATCAAGTTCTGGGGAAATTCATTCGTTGCCGGTCCGTTTGGCGAGATCGTAGCGCACGCCGGCGGTGAGCGCGACGAGATCCTGCTTGCCAAGTGCGATCTCGGAAAGATCGAAGAAACGCGTCAAAGCTGGCCATTCCTGCGCGACCGTCGCATCGATGCTTACGGACCTTTGCTGTCACGGGTCGTTGACGATACCCGGCGTCACTGATTGTCTTATTCTCTCGCCCGTCTAGCCGATGAGTTCATCGCCTGCAGAGCTGGTTACGCCGCATTCCCTGGGCTATTCAATGCCGGCTGAATGGGCGCCGCACCGAGCCACGTGGCTTGCCTGGCCGCACAGTTTAGAAACATGGCCTACCGATTTGAACCGGGTGCGCGAGGTGTGGACACAAATGATCTCTGCGCTATCGGCGCACGAGCGCATCTATCTATTGGTGAACGACGAGTTAAGCGAAAGAGACGTGGCGGCGCGGCTAAAAGACGCTCGCGTCCCCATGGAAAACGTGACACTTCTGCAAATCCCCACCGTCGATGTTTGGATGAGAGATTACGGCCCGACGTTCGTGACGAGAAATTCCGTAGACCAACCGCTCGCCTTTAACGACTGGATTTTCAATGGCTGGGGGGAAAAGTACAAGTCCTACGAAGACGACGATCGTGTCGCTCGGGAAATTGCCAGGTTGCTCAAGGTCCCGGTTTTCGATCACACAATCGTTCTTGAAGGAGGCTCCATTGAAGTCAACGGTGTTGGAACTTGCCTTACCACCGAGCAGTGCCTTTTGAACAAGAATCGCAATCCCTTTTTAACTCCGCCGGAGATTGAGCAGTGGCTTAGGGACTCGCTCGGAGTTGATCACGTCATTTGGCTCGGTGAAGGTATCGTCGGCGACGATACCGACGGCCATATCGACGATATCGCGCGCTTCGTCAATCCAACCACGGTGGTGTGCATCGTAGAAGCAAATTCAAAAGATGAAAATTACGGTTTTTTGCAAGACAACTACGAACGCCTGAAGAACGCCAGAGATCAAGATGGAGAAAAACTTTCAATCGTAACTTTGCCTTGTCCGAACCCGATTTATTACGAAGGCGCGCGTTTGCCGGCGAGTTACGCGAATTTCTACATCGCCAACGAAGTCGTGCTGGTTCCGGTATTCGATGATCCCAAGGATGCCGAAGCTCTTGGAATCTTGCAGGACCTGTTCCCCGATCGCAAAGTCATCGGGCTACGAGGCAACGAAGTCATCGCTGGCTTGGGGGCGCTTCACTGTGTGACACAACAAGAGCCGGCAGTAAATTTGTCGAGGGGTTGACAATTTTTCGCACTCCCATATTCTAGCCGGTGTCATGGGTCAGGTAATCCAGCTCAACGAGCTGCATCAGGCGCGCCGCCGCCGTTCCGAGAAAGTCAGCATGGAACAATGCGTGCAGTTGTTGGAGTGGAACCTGAAAAAAAGCGTCGATGACTATTTAAATGCTCCCCGTGAAGAGCGATCCATGCGCGCGACCCAGATCCGCAAGCTTAGCGAAATTCTCGAGTACGCACTGAGATTGCTGTAAATGCCCCACGGCCCATCGTGGAATTCACAAGTCTCCTTGCCCTGATATTTGTTGTCCTTGTTCTGGTCTTCCTCGGCTGGTTTTTCTTAGCCAAGATTCAGTCGTCGCTAAAGACACAGCACGAGGAGCAATCTTTGCTGCTGATGCAGCAGCAGATCGACCAACTGCGCGGCCATTTCACCCAAGTCTTGGACAACAGTGTCCAGTCCATCCAAGGGCAGCTCGGTCAGCTCCTCGGCCACGTGAATGACCGGTTGAAAGAAAACGCCGACGTGCTCAACAGCACGCAACAGAGTTTGGGCGAGCGGTTGGATAATGCCGCGCGGGTCGTCGGTCAGGTACAACGTAGCCTCGGCGGACTGGAAGAAGCCAACCGCAAGATTTACGAAGTGGGCAAGGATATCGCCTCGCTCCAGGAGATATTGCGGGCGCCCAAGCTTAGAGGAGGATTAGGAGAATTTTTACTGGAGGATTTGTTAGGGCAAATCTTGCCGTCGCAGCACTACTCGACTCAATATGCGTTTCGGAGCGGCGAGAAAGTCGACGCGGTGATTAAGCTCGGCAATTGTTTGGTTCCGGTGGATGCGAAATTTCCGCTGGAAAACTTCAAGCGGATCTTGGAAGCGGACAATGACGAGGAAAGAAATCGTGGAAAACGGCAGTTTAGCGCCGACGTCAGGAAACATATCGATGCGATAGCCGGGAAGTACATCCTGCCTGACGAGGGCACGTACGATTTCGCGTTGATGTATATACCAGCGGAAAATGTTTATTACGAAACGATCATCCGAGACGGATCACCGGAGGAAAAAAGCCTTTGTCGTTATGCGATGAGCAAGCAAGTGATCCCGGTGTCTCCGAATAGTCTGTACGCTTACCTTCAGGCGATAGTTCTGGGTTTAAAAGGCATGAAGATCGAAGACCGCGCTAAGGAAATCATTCAGTATCTGAGCCAGCTGCAGGGCGATTTCGGTAAGTTCCGCGAGGAGTTCGCCCTGCTCGGGAAACACGTGGGTCACGCTCAGTCGAGTTATCAAAACGCGGACCGCCGGCTGGAGCAGTTCGGTCAAAAGCTGCTCGCGGCGGATACCGATCAGATCGAACTGTTCGAAGCGCAACCCACCCGCAGGCCGGGATAGGCTTACGCGCCGACAGAAGAGGAATGTTCCCGTGCGGTTAAGTTTGTTTTCCCGCCTGACCATCGGCTATCTCGCCATATTTCTGATTGTCGCACTCGCCAGCGGCTATGCGATTGTGCAGATCAGTCATTTTCGTGAGCTGACTGAATCTATTCTAAAAGTCGATAACCGGATCCTAGATCACGAGAAGTTTCTTGTGGATCTATTGTTTGCGCAAAGTCGGGCAGAGCAAAAATTTTCGATTACCAAGGATGAGGCCTGGCACCAGGAGTTCGTCCGCATCAAAGTTGATTTCGAGGGACGTCTGGAAAGCGCGTTCGCCTTGAACGATCAGGCGGCCGCTCCAGTGTTAAAAAAAATACAGCAGGATTTTCGCCAGTACGACGAGTTGGTCGAGAACGAGGCGCACCTCGTCCGAAGCAACAAGGCTTACCCGCAAGCGCAGTACAAACAGGAAAAAGACAATTTGGTCGATTCCATGTTGGCTTCCTTCGAGAAGCTTCGTTTGAACCAACAGCAGCTGACTTACACGAAAGTGACCGACCTCGCTGCGGCCGCCGATCAAGCCCGCGAGGTTTCGCTGACGATTACCATTGCGTGCCTGCTCGCGATAGTCTTGATGTCGCTTTTCATCACCAACAGTATTACGCGCCCCATAGGATTATTGAAGACCAAGACCCGGGAGATTGCCAAAGGGAACTTTGAGGGCCGTGTCGAAGTCAAGTCGCCGCCGGAAATTAGCGAGTTGGCAGCGGCGATCGATTTGATGTGCGAAAAATTGCAAGAGCTCGACCGCATGAAAGCAGATTTCTTTGCTTCTATGTCCCACGAGCTGCGTACGCCGCTGACTTCGATCAAGGAGGGAACCGGATTGTTGCTCGACGGGGTCGGCGGCGAGACCTCGGAAAAACAGCGCAAGCTTTTGGGGATACTCGCCCAGGAAAGCAACCGGCTAATCAGCGTTGTCAATTCGCTTCTCGATCTTTCCAAAATGGAAGCCGGCATGATGAACTACGATTTTGAGCCGAGCAACGTCGACTCTCTAATCAAACGAGCCATCGCCGAAATCACCCCGTTGGTTGAAGCAAAGCAGATTAAACTGGAAAGTGCGATCGACACGCCGCTGCCGTCGGTGAGAATCGATTCAGAACGGATTTTGCAGGTACTCAGAAATTTGCTGGGTAACGCGGTCAAGTTTACTCCCAAGGGTGGACAGATAAGCATCACCGCCAATCCAGGTAATGGAAAATTGGCAGTTTCCGTGAAAGACTCCGGTCCAGGAATTCCTATGGACAGCTTGGCCGCGATCTTTGAAAAATTTAATCAAGGAAGCCGTCAAGGGGCCCACGTTCGGCAGGGGACCGGGCTAGGTTTAGCTATTGCCAAAAGTATCATTTCATCCCATGGTGGTAAAATATGGGCCGAAAGCCAATTGGGCAAGGGCAGCACTTTTATTTTTGTCTTGCCCTGCTAATATTTCTTACCGGCTGCAGCGT
>DASXSW010000350.1:0-9518 GCA_036505755.1 Binatia bacterium
GCTTTCCGCCAGTACCACCCGCAATTTTGGATGCCTTAGCAATACGCGGGAGAAGAGATAGAGGCCGAGGACAAACACACTTGACACCGGCTTGGTCACCGCGTTCAGCGCTTCCGCCAGTGTGGGCGTCAAGCCGGGGTATGGCGCATACTGTAACTTAGGCGAGGCGCCGGCATGGAGACAGAGCGGCACGTTTAAGTTCGCGCACGCCTCCCATACGGGATCATATTCTGGTCCCGCGACATGCGGGACATCTCTCAGATCCATCGGCACGGCGGGAAAAATAACTCCGCGGTGACCCTTCGTAACGGCGCGCTGGATCTCGGCGACGGTCGCCTCGGGCGGCCAGACGGGCACAATGCACTGCGGGATGAATCGCTCGCTGGCGCCGGCCCATTCTTCGATCAGCCAGTCGTTGTAAGCCTGCACGCAAGCGAGCTCCAGGTCAGGATCTTTCAGCCGCGCGAAATTTTGTCCAGCTGACCCTGCCACCGTCGGATAAAGCACCGAATAGTCTACGCCCGCAGCGTCCATCGCTTTAAGCCGTTCCGTCGGGCGATAGGCGGCCGGCGGGACCTCTTCCCAACGACTAGGCTCATGATTACGATCTGCCATCAACGCTGCCGCGCGCGCGGGGCCGCCGTCGAGGAGCACCTGCCCATCGACTACCCAACGCTCGGCGCCGTCGGCGGCGCGCTCGACATGCGGGATGCGACCATCCCAGCGGCTCTTCGATAGCCGGTTGGTCCAAAGGTCCGGCGGTTCCTGGATGTGGTCATCGACGCTGATCAAGCCGTGATTCAATTGCATGAAAGCTCGCTTTCGCTCGCGCCCCCACCTCTTTCCTCCCCCGCGTACGGGGATGAAGGAGGGGGGTAGTTGCAGTTATACCGCGCTCGGCGGTCTCGTGGCTTCGATATCGTAGACGCGCAGCGCGTTCTCGTAGAGGAGCTTGCGGCGATCCCCCGCAGACACGCCTTCCAGGACGCGTTCAATGGCGTCCCAGGAGCGCGGGTAGTAGGAGGCCACGTGCGGGAAGTCCGCCTCCCACATCAGGTTGTCGATGCCGATTTCCTCGCGGAGCTTGATGCCTTCGGCTTCGAACCAGAAGTTGACATACATCTGGCGGCGCACGGTCTCACTCGGACGCGTGGAAATGCCTTCGGTCCAGAGATGGCGGCATTCCCATTCGTGGTCGCAGGCTGCCAGCACGTAGTTGAGTCCGCCGATTCCGGCCTCGGCAAAAACCAGCTTGAGCCGCGGAAATTGTTCCGTGATGCCGGAGAAAATAAAATGAGGAATGATTTGCGCCGGCGTGACCGAAGAGGTGCTGGTCGATGCCGAATGGGCTTGCCGGGGTGAATAGCCGCTCCATTTTTTTGCCGACGCGGCGGTGTCGAGTCCCGCCGAACCATGAAAATGGATCGGTACGTTCAATTGCTGACAAACATCCCAAACCGAAGACCAATGGGGGGCAGCGAGGTGGGGGAGGCCCTTAGGCATTTTGCCGGTGACGTTCACGCCGCGATGGCCGTTGATCACAGCGCGCTCGATCTCGCGCGCAATGATCTTCGGGTCGCTTAAATAGGGAAGGATCACGAGTGGCAGATAGCGGTCGCTTACGCGCCGCCAATCCGCTAACGCGTCGTTGTAGGCCTGGACGACGGCGAATTCAAACTCGACGTCGCCGAATTCGTAAAACGAGCCACCGGGTGGATTGGGAAAGAGCACCTCGGCATCGACGCGGTCGATGTCCAACGCCTTCAGCCGCTCCTTCGGATCGTACGCCATCCGCGGCACTTCCTCCCAGAGCGTCGGCCATGTAGGAAAGGGGTCGCCCATGACCGCCGGGCAGTTGCACACGCTGCCGCGCGGCGGCCGGCCATAAATGCTCCAACCATCGCTTGGTTTTCCGTTGCCTTGTGTCGCAGCCACATGCGGAATGCGGTCGCCCCATTTGCTTGTCGACATCCGGGAGGTGAAGGTGTCTCGGTCGAATGCCGCGTGAGAGTCCGCGCTGATCAGTCCGTATTTAATTTCCATGTGGCCTACCCTATCCAGGACTCGAAGATCTGGCAAGTGCATCGAAACAATACCTGGGAACACTCTACATTGACGCGGCCTTGCGTGATTTGATAGTCATCGGTGGATGTCGAAAAATTCGGTAGTGATTCAGTTAGCGTGCGCTACTAATCTTGATATGGAGAAAGATTCCTCGCTTCCGCCAGACAGTGTGAAAAGTCCGTTCATGGTTCGACGGAGCTCACCACGAACGGAATAGCTTCGTTTGAAACTAGGCACTTAGCCGTTCGCCCTGAGCGCCGTCGAAGGGCTCCGATAGAGTTTTCACACAGTCTGTCCGCTCGGAATGACAACAGACTAATTGACCCGTGAAGTGAGAGATCTTGAGCTAACAAAACCACAAAAATTTTCGTGTCGTCTAGCCACAGATCTCTAGCGATGATAAACCCGGGGAGAAGTAAGCACAAAAAGGAGATTCCATGACTAAAAAGGCCAGGTTGCTTAAGCTATCGATGGTTTTGACGAGCGTCCTCGTTGGCATCTTGATTTTCTCCGGGCGGGCTATTTCCCAGTCGGTCGGCATCGGCAAAACCTTTGACGAGGTTGTAAAGTTCGCCGCCAAAGAGGGCAAGGTGCGCGTCGGCAGCGGGTTGACAGTGGAGGAAGCTCCTTTGGTTCTCAAGGGTTTCAATCAGAAGTACCCGATGATCAAAGTCGATCTCACTCCGGTGAGCGGCGTCGCCCGAGCGGAAAAACTTTTCAATGAAGCGTTGGCGGGCGTGGTGGAATATGACCTCTATGACGTCCCGGCCGCGATGCAGAATAGGTTTGTTAAAGCAGGAGTGCTGACGGGTCCAATCGAGTGGCGCAAGCTATTCCCCAACGTGCCCGAGATCCATATCAGTCCGGATGGATATTTCAATGCGTCGGGCTTCAACTTGCGCATTATTGGCTATAATCCTTCCTTGGTTCCAGCTAACCGGATCCCGAAAGATTGGTCGGATTGTCTCGATCCCCATTGGAAGGGAAAGATTGCCGTGGATACGCACCCGCGATTTTTGAGCGGGCTTTACAAGTCCTGGGGAGAAGCAAAAATTCTTGAATATGCGGCCCAGTTTAAAAACAACCAACCGATCTGGAAGAACGGACAAACAGAGGCTGTCGCACAAGTCGCCGTAGGCGAATATCCGATTATGTGCGGCGCTCATTACGCCACGATCTTCTCGCTGTTGAGAAGCGACCCCAAAGCGAAGTTGGCGATGGCTTTGCCGAAGGAAGTGCCTGTCAGCCTGGGAGAAATAATGGCGATCACCAAAGGCTCGCCGAATCCGAATGCGGCTCTGCTCCTGGCCGGCTGGCTCGCTTCTCCTGACGGACAAAAAGCCTACGACCGAGTCGGCAGGGGCTCGCCCTACATCAAAGAGAGCGATAAGTGGAGGCTAATTCAGAAATGGGGGTCCAAGACTATCTTCGAGGGATGGGATCGCCCTGAATACGAGCCCGGCATAATAAAAAAAATCGCCGCCACCTGGGGCTTTCCTAGCGGTAAGTAAGAACAACTTTGGAGGAGAACTATGTTAGACGGCAAACTGCGCATTGCTCCGACATGTTATGACGTGCTTCATCTGCTGCCGGTCATGTCGGCTCACGAGATGAACTTTTTTTACGACGAGGGTCTCAAAACCGAGGATGGATCGCTCGCCTACCAGATCTTGCGCGATCCGATGGTTCCATTCGGTCTGGAAAAGCTGGGAATCTCCCAGGCGATGAAGGAGAAGTCCGTTGATATCGCTCTCGATGTTCAGTCCCGGACGATTTTTTTTCAACGCTCGCGGGGCGCGGACGTGTACATCATCGCGGGTTGGAGAAACCAGCACACCGCCGCTTGGGTCGGGCCGCCGCATATCAAGTCACTGAAGGATCTCAAGGGAAAGCGCGTCGGCATCAGCGACTTCAACAGCATTCGTCACTGGGGCATACAGATTCAGTTGCGCAAGGCGGGGTTGGATATCGAGCGCGACGTGGAATGGGTGAGATGCGGCGTCTCCACTCATCTCCTCGTCGAGGCTCTGAAGAGCGGTAAAGTAGAGTGCGCTCCGGTGTCAGGCTGGATGGCGGAAACGCTCAAGAAAGAGGGCTGCAACGTCCTCGTGGTTCCAAAAGACCAGTATCCCAATGGACGCCCCGAGCGAATTATCGCTGCTACTGGACGGATACTCGAGGAGCGCCCGGATCTGGTCAAGAGCTTTCTCAAAGGGCTGATCCGTTCTTACTGGTTTGTCCGCGATATGCCGAAAAATTTTGAGTATCTCTATAACCTCGACAAAAGGCTCCGCCTGCAGACGCCGGACCCGGAAGAGCGGATACACAACGCTTCCCGCTACCCCACGAGGTTTGGAATCGATGCCATTTCCGCTCGATGGTCTAGCGACGGGATTCGAGGACATGCTCCGCGAGGAAAAGCTGATTGGTGGGCTGGAGTACGAAGTTCCCGCTATCGCGGACGTGTGCGCCCAGGACTTGGCGACAGAGGCCTACAAGGAACTGAGGAGAAGGGGGGAATTGGCAGAGGAGTACCAGCGAGTTCAGGCGGTAGCAGAACGTTGTGGCTACTAGCGCGCAAAGATGAAAGTCGATGGAGAAAAGCGCCTGTCGCCCGCATAAATAGCACGAAGCGCGTGTGAGAGGATGGCGTCACAGAAGCCGCACAACGTGCCTCTGATGGCTAATGCCGCAACATTATCAGGATAAAATTCAACCGGGGCTAAGATTCGGTATCGCCTGCCAAAATTCCGCTTAGACCCAAGACGATCGTTGGTCCCCATTGCGAATCCTGAGTCATGCCGGTGATGACTTCTCTGCCGCCACGAACCATTTCCTGATGAGGTGCCATATGAAAATCGATCTGTACACGCGAGCCCTGTTGTTTCTTCTCCTGGGAAGTTTCGTGCTTACTACGAATGGTTCGGCCGCCGAGTCGAGCGCAGCCTTGTTGAAGGCGAAAAAAGACGCAGAAGCCAAGGGCTTCATTTTCGAAACCAGCCGCGATGCGATTGTCGCCAAAGCGAAGCAGGAAGGGGCCGTTAAAGTTTTGAGCGGATTAGATCCGAGCATTTATCCGAGCATCATGGAGGGCTTCAAGAAGAAATACCCCTTCTTGAAAATCGAGATGCTCGAGATCACCGGTCCCGATTCCGCGCACCGTTTCATTATGGAATTAAAGTCCGGGAGCAGAAATGACTTTGACGTCAGCCACGCCTCTACGGAATTCTATCCGGAGTACATTCCCTTTGCGAAAAAATTCGATCTCCTGGGCATGGCCGAATTCGGAGTGTTGCGCATACCGCCTAAGATGATCGATCCCAAGCATCGCGCGCTCGCAGCGCTCGGCAGCGCGCTGTCGGTGGTCGCCTACAACAAGAACTTGATCCCGCCCGATAAGGTTCCTAACCGGTGGGACGATTTTCTCAAGCCTGAGTTCAAAGGAAGAAAATTCTTAGTGGACATGCGCCCCCATCCGTTTGCCGCTTATCCGGCCTGCCCGCAAGAGGGCCTTGGTTTGGAGTGGATGTTGAAGTACGCAAGGGGCTTGCGCGACCAAAACCCGATCTGGTCGCGCGGCCACAGCAGGGCTTTGAGCTCCATACAGGCGGGCGAATATGCCATTCACTCTGGAACGCATTATCAATCCGTCACGAGAGCGATGGCCAAGGACCCGACAGGCACGCTCCAGCTAAAGATGGTCGAGCCCGTGCCCGTGCGGCTCACAGCGTTGGAGCTCGTGCTCGCCTCGGCACAACATCCATATGCTGCGATGTTGTTTATCGAGCATGAAGCCAGTCCCGAGGGTCAAGATGTCATTGACAAGCAAGACTTCATCGGTTCCATTTTCTACTCGGGAAGCAACATGTCAAAAACGATTCAGGGGAAAAAACTCTGTATCAACGGTTTCGCCGACTTTCATAATTCCGACAAGTGGATGGCCATGGCGGTTGAAGCTTTTGGCTTTCCCAAAGAAAGTACGAAGTAGAAAGGAAATGAAACATGCGCAACGGCGTCAAAGTTTTTGATTGCGACACCCATCTCCGCCCGACGGTAGAAACCATCATTCCCTATCTCGATCCCGACCGGCGCGAGCAAGCGCCGCAATGGGGCAAGGTCCCCGTGAGCATCGGCATGGCGGGAGAACGCTACGAAGCGCCGCACCGCCACTACTTTCGCTTTCGCACCCGAAACGAAGGCTGGAACAAAGAGTCAATGCGCATGCTCGGCCAAGCCGCCGCGCCGGAAAAGGGAGAGCGCACGTTTCAGCGCTTCATGGGGGGAAAATTCCCCCGCTACGGCGGCGGCGATTTCGATGTCGAGGCGCGCATTCGCGATATGGACGAGGAAGGGGTTGACGTCCACATGATGGTGCCCGGAGGAATTCCGAGCACGGACGACGCCGATTTGGAGATGGCCTTCATTCGAGCCCAGCATCGGTACCTGAACGATTTCGCCAGCAAAAATCCCCATCGCCTCAAATCACTGATCATCGCCAGCGGTCTGCGCGTCGAAGATTCCGTCAAAGAGATCAAAAAATGGAGCCGCAGCGCGTGGGCGGTGGGCGTAGAGCCCCGGCTCGCTCTCGACCAGCCGCTGGACCATCCCGACCTCGAACCGATCTGGAGAGCCGCGGACGAAGCAGGTCTATCGGTCGTTCATCACAGTTTTTCTTTTGGCTTTCCCGGTTATCGCGATCTCTGGGACAATCGATTCATCGGCCGGCTGGCATCCCATCCCTGGGGCGCGATGCGAGCGATGCCGTCGTTCTTCGGCTGCGGTATCCTGGACCGCTACCCGAATATTCGTTTTGGCATTCTCGAATCCGGGTTCGGCTGGCTGCCCTTTTGGGCCAGCAGGATGGATGATCAAGCGATTTACATAGGAGAGGGCGCGATTCCCGAAAATATCCAGCACAAGTTTAGCGAGTACATGATCGGCGGCCGCTTCTTTGCTGGCATCGTCATTCATGAGGGTGAGAAGATGGCCAAGATGGTCACCGACTTTCTCGGCGACCACGTGCTGATGTACGCCTCTGATTATCCGCATGCCGAATCGAGGTTTCCCGAATCTGTGGACAAGGTCTCGTCGTGGAATAGCCTGGGTGCTGAAGCCTTGCGCAAGCTCATGTGGGAAAACGCGGTGCGATTCTATGGAGAACCGTAAGAGTTGCCGCTTCCAATCGCGAACGCGCCAGTCAACGTCCTGGACTGGGAGCGCATCTATCAGGACTCGCTGACGACGCTAAGGGGCCAACCGAATTCCGGCGCGATCCTCAAAATCGCGTGATGCGCATGGACCGTGAGTCCGTGAAACGTGACCGTGAAACCACACTAACACGTCACACGAACACGAAGTCGATTCCGCCTATTTTATTGCTTGTTGCGCTCCTGTGGGGCGATTGAGCGTCACCAAAATGATCCGGTTCGTGGCTGTTTGGTGGATTAACAGGTTGCCCTCCCGCGTCGGCCTCATGTGCCTCAAGATGCCGGAGTAAATGCCCCCGGAGGGAATGGCCCAGCTCTGGAATCGCTCTGTCTTGGGATCGAATCGGACAAGCGCATCCGGCCTTTGTCCCGATTCATTATACCAAACGATGCCGTTCACCACCGCGATCGCATAAGGGTGGGACTTAGACCCGCTGGGAGAAGGCCATTCCTTGACCTGCCCCGTTTTTGGATCCAGTCGGCCCAGACGGCCCAAGGAGGAGTTGACGTACCAGATCATACCGTCGCCCGCGATATCGAGTCGTCTCACGGTTGTCTTCGGATCGGGCAAGGGGTATTGCCGGATTTCCATCGTCCGCGGATCGACTTTGACCAAACAATTGCTAGCGTTGCACGCTACCCATAGATTGCCGTCGGCGGCTACCTTGATGCCGTAAGGCCGCGAATCTGGCCTCGGCATTTTCACCAGCTTGATCTCGCCCGTCGCCGGAATCAGGCGTCCCACCATATTGCTGACCTGCAAGGTGAACCATAAGGTTCCATTCTTGTCGAAGACCGCCGTGTGCGGATCGCGGGCGGCAGGATCCGGCATTTTGTATTCGGTGATCCTGCCCGTGCGCGGATCGAGTTTGCCAATCGTTCCGTTACTGTTGCCCGTGTACCAGATGTTGCCTTCCTGGTCGGGAGTCACGGTGTGGGGCTTGGCATTTTCCGGCAACGTGTATTCCGTGACTTCACCGGTCTCGGGATTGATGCGCCCCACAAGATTACCCCACATTCCCGCCCACCAGATTGACCCGTCCGGCGCCTCCACAGGGTCGCGGGCCCGTTGGCCAAGGGTGGGAACTGTCCACTCCCGGAATGTTATCGATGTCTCGCCGCGCACCAAATTGGGTTTCAGCCGGTCGGTCGCGGGAAAATGCGTCGCCAGATATTTCACTATCGTCTCCTCGGCCGGGGTTCCGGACAAATTGATCATGGTGTGGATCAATTGCCGCCACTCCTCACGACTGTATCCGGAACTTCGCGTAATCTGGTTGATCTCATGACAGGCAGTACACGTGCCTTGGACTAGCGCCTTGCCCTCTCCTTCGGGCAGTTGCGCCGGTTGCTGCTGTGCAGCGATCGGAGCGATTACGGTGAAAGACGCTACTGCAAATACGGCGACTAATAGTCTGATCATAGCTCCCCCCGGGTTTGAGCGACAACTTTTAACTAGATCGCTCGGTCGAAGCATACAGGAAAAATTTGGCCTGCTTTCCATCGCGCACCTCGACACCTTGCCAGCTTCACGAGGACAAAGTCAACTTTGCACAAGGATGGTTGAAGGTTTGGATAGTCCGCGCAAACTCTGCGGTGGATCCCTGATTCTCCCGTTCAAAAGAAAATGCCACGGTGGAGGCGCATCCGAGGCATTGGCTTTCACGCGACAATTTCACGTCTCAGACGATATCTCATCGCAGCCGGTTTGGTAAAAATCCAAGGTGGTGGCGCGGACCTGATTGTGCTTCGAGGCAGACGAAGCGTTATCGCGCGCAACGATCTCGAAAATGAAGCGCGTACGCGTCCACGCGGAAGCAGGGCTGCTCTTGGGATGGGTACTGATGCACTGCCATTCAACTCTGCGGTGAATATTTTTCCCAGTAATCGAGGAAGCCTACTCGATAATCCCGGCGGCGTGGAGTTGAATCAAGTTTGTGCCGGGTAAACCTAGAGCCATCTCGTGACACGCTGGGCGTTTGTCTTTGTCGGGGAAAGTTTCCAAAAGGTTTTTCATGACGGTGCTCTGAGCGCGATAATCGCGCAACAGAATAGTCAGGTGGGCCACCGAATCCAGCGACCCGCCTGCCTGCGCCATCAACGCGCGGAGATTCTCGAACGCCAACTCCGCTTGGCGCTCGAGAGTCTCGGCTTGCTTGCCGGTTTTGGCATCGACGCCGCCGATGCCGGAAGAATAAAACCTCGTGCCGAGGGTGGCGCCCATCGGGATCGGATCGTGATGTCCGA
>DASXSW010000351.1:0-5705 GCA_036505755.1 Binatia bacterium
GGCACATGCAGTTTGCTCAAGGAAGGCATGCAGACACCGGAGATCGCCGCCTTGGTCGCAAGAAAGCAGTGATTCTCTCCATGAGCGCCGCAAGCACCGTCGTGTCACTTCATATCGCGCCGACAGGCGCGGCCACGATGCAATCGGTGGATCAAGTGCGAGCCGTTGCTGGCCGCGGCCTGGAAGGTGACCGCTACTTCAGCAAGCTCGGAACTTATTCTAACGATCCCGGCACAGGACGC
The DNA here is from genome assembly GCA_036505755.1 of Binatia bacterium. Lineage (GTDB taxonomy): Bacteria > Desulfobacterota > Binatia > UBA9968 > UBA9968 > DP-20. The sequence continues at coordinate 243 of DASXSW010000351.1, forward strand.
CACGTGACTTTGATCGAAATCGAAGCGATCGAAGCGTTGAAACGAGAATACGACCTCGACGTGGCTCCCGGTCTTTCCCGCCGCAACATGGTCACGCGCGGCGTCGCCCTCAATCATCTCGTCGGGCGAGAATTTACCGTCGGAGAAGTCGTCTTGCGCGGTATGCGTCTGTGCGAACCTTGCGCCCATCTGGAAAAACTGACCCGACAGGGTGTGATGCGCGGTTTGATTCATCGCGGTGGGTTGCGCGCCGAGATCGTGAGCGGCGGAACGATCCATATCGACGATTCGATTGTGCCCCGCGGGGAACACGCTGCCTAGCGACGCTCGCGTTCGTATCCATGACAGGTTCGGCTCTTACACTTATACTCGTCGCAGCGGTTATCCACGCCACTTGGAATCTGCTCAATAAGCAGGCGAGCGGACACGCGACGTTTACCTGGCTGGTCGCGGTTCTCTCGGCGGTGCTGTACGCGCCGGCGACGATCACGGTTATTGAAGTTTGGCGCATGAATATTGATTTTGTCACCGTCGGCATGATGGCGGGAAGCGCGGCGCTGCACACGGCGTACTTCGTGCTGTTGAACCAGGGATATCGCGTCGGCGACCTGTCACTGGTCTATCCCCTGGCACGCGGCACCGGTCCGTTGCTATCGAGTTTGGCGGCAATTTTATTCTTGGGCGAACGGCCGTCTGCCATCGCGCTCGGCGGCGCCCTGTTAATTATCGGCGGCGTCGTCGTCTTGACGACGAACCTTTCACAATTGCGCCAAAGCGGTGCTCAAGACGCCGTGCTCTACGCCATGGTCACGGGATTGTTCATCGCGGCTTATACTCTGTGGGACAAACAGGCGGTGAGTCACTTCGCGATCGCACCGCTGGTTTTGGATTGGGGCGCCAATGTGGGTCGCGCGCTGTTGCTCGCGCCGTTCGCAATAAAGTACTCGGATCAAGCCGTTATTGAGTGGCGTGAGCACAAGTACGAGGCCATCGCCATCGCGATCTTGATACCGCTCTCCTATATCCTGGTGCTGACGGCGATGCGTTTCACACCCGTGAGCTACGTCGCGCCGGCGCGCGAGATCAGCATTCTGATCGGCACGGCGATGGGAGCGCGTCTACTCGCCGAGGGCGACGCACGGCGAAGATTGGCCGCGGCCTGCGCGATGGTATTGGGCGTGGTGGCGTTGGCGATCGGTTAAAAGATAAAACTGTTCCAGTCGTTCCAATGGTTCCAATCGTTCAAAACGGATTGCTGTGATTCTGTGTTCGCAGCGAAGCGAATGAAAGACGATTCGTTTAAAGATTTTGTTCTGGATCAGCTGCAAGAATTGGACGACGTCGAGGCGCGGCGAATGTTCGGTGGTTTCGGTGTATATCGAGACGAAATCTTTTTCGGTATTATTCACAAGGGCGAGCTTTATTTTAAGGTCGATGAATCCACGGTAAGAGAGTATCGAAGGCGAAAGATGAAGCCCTTTCGGCCCAATGCAAAACAGACGCTCAAAAGTTATTATCGAGTGCCAATCGACATCATTGAAGACGGTGACCAGCTTTGCGAGTGGGCGGAGAAAGCGATCGGCTGTCAGGAGACGAAGCGGTAAATTGCAGTAGAGGTATAAAGCGATGAGTAGTTCGCTAACCGGGGGGTGCCAGTGTGGCGCAGTTCGTTATGAGTGCGCGGCGGAGCCGCTGTTCACCGGTAACTGTCATTGCCGGGATTGCCAGAGATCGACCGGTGGGGCTTACGTGCCGGTGCTGGCCGTGCCGGCGGATTCCCTAAAGATTACCAGCGAGGTTAAGTATTACGAAAGTCGCGCCGAGAGCGGCAACACCTTTAGCCGCGGATTTTGCCGAATTGCGGTGGACGACTATTCGGTAAGACATCCGCTATGCCGCGATTCATGTTGATTACCGCGGGCAGTTTGGACGATCCGAGCCGCTTCAAGCCGAGCATGGATTTTTTCACTTCCAGTGCACAGCCCTGGGATCACATGAATCCGGAGCTGCCGAAGTTCCCCAAGCAACCGCAGCAATGAGAGAATAAGAAAAGCGAAGTTCCCAGCTGCCAGTGGTCAGTTGTTAATGGAATTTTTGGGCGGGAGAGAATACAGGTTTTTGGCGGGATTAAAAAAATGGTCCAGCGTCAGCCACAAACTTCTTGAATGGTGAAAGAATATCAGCGGAAAAATCACGGCAAACGGTATCCATAGAGCAAGCTGCTGGTTTATCGTCAGGCCCGCGAAGGCATCTAAAAGAAAAAATCCCGGCACCGCGATCGCGACCGTCGCGGCGTAATTGATGTAAATCGCGCCGACAAAATAGCCCTGCTCGCGCTCGAATTTTAAACCGCAGCCCGGGCAATTGCCGAGCATCTTGAAAGGTTTCGCGTACAATGGTCCAGCGCCGCAGCGGGGACATTTGAGGCGCAGACCGTAACCGAGCATGCGTACGATTCGCCAAGGCACCTTAGGCCGGAGCTTCTTCAAGCGCGATTTTTTGTCGCGCAGGCTTGGCGGTTACCACACCGCCATTTAAATACTCGCGTAGAAAACGGGCTGTGTGGGATCGTTTGCCGTCCCTAATGATATCCACGGGCGAACCGCAGGCAACCACTTCTCCGCCCTGCTCGCCGCCCTCCGGCCCGAGATCGATAACGTAGTCTGCATCCTTGACGATATCGAGATTATGCTCGATGGTGATCACCGTGTTGCCGATGTCGACGAGACGATGAAGAATGTGAATCAGTTTCTCCACGTCGACGAAATGCAAACCGGTGGTCGGTTCATCGAGCACGTAGAGAGTTTTCCCGCGCGATTCTTTTCCTAGTTCATAAGCGAGCTTGATGCGCTGGGCCTCGCCCCCGGAGAGCGTATTGCTCGCTTGGCCGAGCATGATGTATCCCATTCCGATATCGTCGAGGATCTTGAGCGGACGGGCGATTTTCGGAAAAGCATGAAAAAACGGCACGGCTTCCTCGACCGTCATGCGGAAAACGTCGGCGATATTCTTATCGTTGTAGCGAATGCTCAAGGTTTCTTCGTTGAAACGGTCGCCGACGCAGGCCTCGCAGTCTATGAATACGTCGGGTAGGAAGCTCATTTCCTTACGGATCTTTCCTTGGCCCGCGCATGCTTCGCAGCGACCGCCTTTGACGTTGAAGGAGAACCGGCTAGGCGTGTAACCGCGCAGTCTCGCTTCGGGCGCGAGCGCATACAGCTTGCGAATTTCATCGAGAAGACCCACATAGGAAGCCGGCACCGAGCGTGGCGTCTTGCCGATCGGTGTTTGATCGACCTCGACGACGCGCTCCAGCGATTTCCAGCCGGTGATTTCTTTGTGCGTGCCCGGTCTGCCGGCAAATTGCCCGAGCTGAAGCTTGAGGGCTTTGTAAAGTACTTCCCTTACCAACGTGCTCTTGCCGGAACCGGAGATGCCGGTGACACAGCTCCAGAAGCGGAGAGGAATCTTGACGTCGATATTTTTTAAATTATTCGCTTTTGCGCCGCGAACGGTGAGCCAGTTGGTATTTTCCAAGTCGCGCTTGGGTCCGAGTCGTTTCTTGTCGGATCTCAAATAAGCGCCAGTGGGTGAATCGGGATTATTTTTGATTTCGTCGGGCGTGCCGATGGAGACGACGCTGCCCCCGTGCAAGCCGGCGCCCGGTCCCAAGTCGACGATCAAATCCGCCGATTGAATGGTCGCCTCATCGTGCTCGACAACGAGAACACTGTTGCCCAGCTCTTCGAGCCGGCGCAAGGTGCGCAATAACATAGCGTTGTCGCGCGGATGAAGACCGATGGTTGGTTCATCGAGAATGTAGCAAACGCCCCGCAGGTTCGAACCCAGCTGCGCTGCCAGCCGAATGCGCTGCGCTTCGCCGCCGGAGAGTGTATCGGCGCGGCGATCGAGGGTCAGATACGGTAAGCCGACTTCCGACAGAAAATTCAAGCGCTGTTGAATCTCCCGCAGAATTTTATCGGCCACCACTTGGTCGCGCACTGCGTTGCCATTTTCGGAATGCGATAAATCGAGCTGGGCAAAATAATCTCTGGCTTCGTCCACAGGTAACGAAGTGACCTGCCAGATCGGTTTGCCCTCGACCTTCACGGCCTGCGCCCTTTGGTTGAGGCGCCGCCCGCCACAGGCAGGGCAAGGCGTCTCGGTCATCACTTCATCGAGCTCGTTGGTGGAATTCTCATCCGCGGCCTCGCAGAGCTCTCTAAGGTATGGCACCAAGCCGACAAAGGCTCCGCGACCAGCGCCGCCATACAAAATTTCCTCCTGGACCTTCTTCGTGAGCTTGGCCAGCGGTTTATCGACGTCGATGCGGCGCTTGTCTCTCAATTCGAGCAACAGACGCTCGAGCGCCCGCTCAAGCTCCGAGCCGTTTACCGATGATCCGGGAGAAATTCCGGCGATCGCATCTTTCAGCGACCGCCGCGGATCGGCGAAAATCAGTTTAGGGTCGAAATCCCAAGTGAAACCCATGCCGGCGCATTGACCGCAAGCGCCTTGCTGGCTGTTGAAAGAAAAAAGCCGCGGATCGAGCGGCTCGTAGCCAATACCGCAGCCGAGACAGAAAAGTCGCTGATTGAAAATCTGCTCACCGTGATCGGAGATAAGGTGAATCACTCCATTGCCCAAACGAAGGCCCTGATCCACCATACCCTCGACTTCGCGCCCGCCGGCTTTGGCTCTGCCGATGACAATATCGATGTTGTGCTCTTTAAACCGTTCGAGGCCGTTCGCGAGCTCGGGCGTGCGCAGGTCCAACAGTTTGCCGTCGATGCGCGCGCGGCGGTAGCCCAAGCGCCGCGCGCCGACGATGACTTCTTTGTGAAAGCCTTTCCGGCCGCGCACAATCGGACTCAAAACCATGACCTCTTTGCCGCGATGGGAACGCGAGATGCGGTCAAGGATTTGACTGCGACTGAGCGATTGAATTTGGCGGCCGCACTGCACACAATGCTGCTTGCCGACTTTCGAGTAGAGCAGGCGCAAGTAATGATAAATTTCCGTAACCGTGGCGACGGTGGATTTCTTGCCGCCCTGACTGAGTCGCTGCTCGATGGCGACCGTCGGCGGTATGCCGGCGACATAATCGACGTTGGGCCGAGCCATGACTTCGAGGAACTGGCGCGCGTAGGCGGACAGACTGTCGATGTAACGGCGCTGGCCTTCGGCGTAGATGATATCGAAAGCTAAAGAAGATTTTCCCGAACCGCTCAAGCCGGTGAAGACCACGAAGCGGTCACGCGGGATGTTCAAGCTGATATTTTTTAGATTGTGTTCCTTCGCTCCGACGATGGCGATGGCATTCTGGTCCACAGTTAAGGGCGCGGCAGGCACTGTCCTCACATTTTCCAGGGCAGGTATGAACGGTGAGGCGATGGTTTTGAGATAGGGCCGTAAATAGACTCCGGTGTGCGAGCGTTCGATTCGCGTGATGTCTGCGGCTGC
>DASXSW010000352.1:0-7167 GCA_036505755.1 Binatia bacterium
GCCCTGAATCGAGCCGTCGCCGTCGCCAACGTTCACGGGTCGAGAGCAGGCATCGAAGCGGTAGAGGCCATCCACGACCGCCAGCAGCTAGATTGTTATTATCTGCTCTACGCGGTGCTGGGCGAGTTCGAGGCGGATTTAGACCATCGCCAGGCTGCGATGAAGCATTTTCGTAAAGCGCTTGAATTGGCCACGATGAAATCGGAACAGATATTCCTGTCAAAAAAACTCCAGGAGCTCGGTGACCCAAGGGAGTCCGCTGGTCACACGCGACGCGCTCGGTCGGTATGACCCGCTCCATCTAACGCCATCATTTCGGCAGCTGCCGATAACTCGGCAGGCAATCTTCAACGCGTCATATCACGATCACAATAACAGGTTGTTAAAACGTTTCTCTAAGAAGCATTTACCAGTTTCTTCCGCGCATCGACAGTGATTGGCACAACCCTTGTTACATTACCGATAATCGAAGACCACGGCATCGGTCGATTCGTCACAAAGCATTAACAAGGAGGAAACATGTCTCTGCCACTCGAAGGAAAAACAGCGCTGGTTACCGGAGGATCGCGCGGCATCGGTCGGGCGATCGCCGAACGTCTGGCCGCCGATGGTGCGGCAATCGTCATCAATTATGCCCGCAATGAACAACTGGCGCATGAGGTCGTCAAAGCGATCTCGGCGAAGGGCGGCAAGGCCATAGGGATTCAGGCCGACGTTTCGAAACCGGCGGCGGTGCGGCGATTGTTCAGCGAAGCCGAAAAAGCGATTGGAGGGCTCGACATCGTCGTCGCCAATGCCGGTGTCCATATTGTAAAACCGCTGATCGAAAACACCGAGGCGGAGTACGATTACATTTTTGACATCAATACGAGAGGGGTCTTTTTCACGTTGCAGGAGGCCGGCCGCTGGGTGCGCGACGGCGGTCGCATTGTCGTCGTTTCGACCGGCGGTACGAAAATGCATTTCGCCAACATGTCGCTTTATCTCGGAAGTAAAGGGGCCATTGAGCAAATTGCGCGCTCACTATCCCGCGAATTGGGTCCACGCAATGTTACCGTCAACGTCCTGTCTCCAGGATTTACGGATACGGATATGCTCCCCGAGGAGTATCGCGCTTACGGCGCGAGCCTGTCGCCTTTCAATCGCGTAGGCACCGCGAAGGAAGTGGCCGACGCGGCTGCCTTTCTGGCGAGCGATGCAGCGCGCTGGGTGACAGGGGAAAATCTTCAAGCCGGCGGCGGGGTGGTCTGAGAGGAACGTTGCTGTTGGCGGATTTCTAAAACGACAAGCTTACAAAGAAGGGACGAAATCCTATGGAATTTTCACTGGTGCCGTTGTTGCTCACTGGACAAAGCATCTCTGCGAAAGCTCGCCAGGCCCTGCGCGAGAACCGTTTGAAAGACGCCGCCGAAATCATCATGGAGCAGTACGGTTTGAGCTGTGTTGAAGTCACCCATCTGCTGGACTTCTCCATGTGCGAGCAGTGAGAGAATAAGGCAAAAGTGAGGTTCCGTGTCTATGGACGTGGCCGGTCTAATAATCCCGCAGCTTAGTAAAAGTGGAAATGTATCGTTTTGGCTGCTGCAAATTCTCAGTGCCGCGACGTTCTTCATGGCGGGGTTGTAAAACTGTCCGGCAACGATGAAAGAGTGCAAGGGAAGGAAGCATGATCGCATTATCAACGCCACAACTTGGACCCCTCGGGATCTGGACGTCTCAACTCGACTATCAGCCTGCTGCCAGGGCACAAGAAGCTGCCGCGGAGCTCGAACAGCTCGGCTTCGGAGCGATCTGGTTGTCCGAAGCCACGGGGCGCGAAGCGCTGACCCATGCAAGCTTGCTACTGGCGGGGACGCGCCGAATCGTCGTCGCTACCGGCATCGCCAACATCTACGCCCGCGATCCGGTGGCGATGGCCGCCGCACAGAATACGCTAGGCGAAGCCTACCCGGATCGTTTTGTCCTAGGCCTCGGTGTGAGTCACGCTCCGCTGGTCGAGCAGTTTAGAGGTCACCGTTACGAAAAACCCGTGCCTACCATGCGCGCCTATCTGGATGCCATGGACGCGGCGCCCTATCATGCAGTTCCTCCTGCCGCTAAACCGTTCAGAGTTCTCGCGGCTCTTGGACCCAAAATGTTGCAACTCGCCGCCGCGCGAGCCAACGGCGCACATCCCTACTTCGTGACGCCGGAACACACGGCGCGTGCCCGTGAGATTTTAGGCGCCCATCGACTCTTGGCGGTGGAGCAGGCCGTCGTGCTGGAAACCGGTTCGGTCCAGGCGCGAGAGATCGCGCGATCGTATATGTCCATGTATCTCACGCTCACCAACTATGTGAACAACTTACGCGCTCTGGGCTTCGGCGATGAGGACCTCAAAGATGGCGGCAGTAATCGGCTGGTGGACGCCATCGTCGCCTGGGGCGACATGAGCGCGATCATCGATCGGGTTCGCGCGCACCATTCCGCCGGCGCCGACCATGTCTGCATCCAAGTACTGACGGCGGATCCGCAAGCGCTTCCACTGCGACAATGGCGTCAGCTTGCGTCAGCGCTTCCGAGTGCTGGCGCCTAGCGGCTGTTGAAGTGGGAAACAAAAGGATTACGAAAAAGTTAAAACGCATCGAAGAGACCGCGACGCGTGGCGTAGCAAGTGGCGGACGTTACCCTGAAGAAATGATGGGATTTGTGAATCTCTAATGGTGAAAGCCCACATTTAGTCAGCTGCCAAAATATCGGCAGCATTTTCTATAGAATCATACAGTACACACGGCTGCCAATAGGGATATCGTAAGCGGAAGACCCATTAGATAGTCGAACGGGGACGGGCTGTTCGGGAAAGATCGTTCCGGTGCCGGAAGGAGGATGATCGTTGAAACCCACAGAAGGTCGATGTCTTTGCAGTGCGGTTCGCTATCGCGCATCCGGGCCGGCGTACGGGATTACCCATTGCCACTGCAAAACTTGCAGGCGGGCGAGCGGCGCGCCATTTGTCACGTGGGCCGGCTTTGATGCAGATAAATTCACGTTCGTTACCGGCCAGCCGGCCTCATACGCATCGTCGACAAACGTCATTCGCACGTTCTGCGGTCAATGTGGAACCGCCTTGACCTATCAGCGCGCCGACTTGCCCGGCTCGATCGACGTAACGCTCGGAAGTCTGGATGATCCGGAAGCGCTGAAGCCACAGGATCATACCTGGACCGAGAGCCAGGTTTCGTGGATTTCGTTGGCGGATGGACTTCCCAGATACGCTCGTGAGAGAAAGCTCGAATAAAGTCACCGCGCCCATCGAACGCACTTACGTCATTATTCATTTCTGCAGAAACCATGGGAATTAACATTGAGATTAAGGCAAAAGCTCATGAGCCGGACAGGCTTCGCCAAGTCCTCGCTAGTCTCTGCGAAAGCACCTGTGAGGTAATTTTTCAGGAAGATGTATTCTTTCACACGCCGAAGGGACGATTGAAACTGCGCATTCTCGCGCGCGATCGCGGCGAACTCATTTATTACGAGCGCGATAATACCGCTGCTCCGAAACAGTCGAACTATCTTATTGTGCCTTCCGGCGATCCGACTTCCCTGAAAATCTTGCTTTCAAACACGCTGGGAGTGCGCGGGGTCGTAAGAAAGCAGCGACTTCTTTACAGGATCGGCAATACGCGCGTTCATCTGGACGATGTTGATGGCCTCGGTGTCTTTGTCGAGCTTGAAGTTGTCTTGAACGAGGGGCAAGCGTGTGAAGATGGGAAGTTTGTGGCGGAAGAGATCATGAAGCAGTTGGGTATTCGCGAAACCGATTGGGTAGCAAAGGCCTACATTGACCTCTTAGAGCGCAGCACGAAGTAATTTTCTCACCGCGCCTGCAGTTAACGGTCAGTACCGTAGCCAATGATCGTCCTCCACGCCACGCCCATATTTCGGCGCCCGCCGACAAATCGGCGGGACTCTCACCGCCTTTTGTCCTCCAGGTAAAATAAAATTCTCCACATAGCGGCCGCGCGGTACTTATCGATCGCATCTCAGGCGGGCACAATCCTTGTAGTAAGAAAAAGATAAGAAGCGCTTACTATCGAACAGCTTCATCCAAACAAGGAGGATTTATGGCTTTTTTACTGCAAGGGAAAAATGCCTTGGTAACAGGTAGCTCGCGTGGCATCGGCCGGGCCATCGCTGAACGTCTCGCCGCCGATGGAGCCGCTGTCGTCGTTAATTACGCTCGTAGTCCCCAGCAGGCGCGAGAGGTGGTTGATGGGATCAAGGCGAGAGACGGCAAGGCCTTAGCCATCCAGGCCGACGTTTCGAAGCCAGCTGAAGTCAGACGCCTGTTCGACGAAACTGAAAAGCAGGTGGGGGCGCTGGACATCGTTGTGGCCAACGCTGGGGTGTATCTGTCAAAACCGCTTGTCGAAAATACCGAGGCGGATTACGACCACGTGTTCAATATCAACACTAGGGGGGTATTTTTCACGTTGCACGAAGCCGCCCGTCGCGTGCGCGACGGCGGTCGAATCATCGCTGTTTCTACCGGAGGTACGAAGATGCCATTCGCTAATGCTGCGCTTTATCTTGGCAGCAAAGCGGCCGTGGAGCAATTCGTCCGATCCCTCGCGCGCGAAATGGGTCCGCGCAACATAACCGCTAACATTCTTTCTCCGGGATTCACCGACACCGACATGCTCAACAGTGAAGAAGTGCGCGCTTTGGGGGCGAGTCTATCGCCTTTCAACCGCATAGGGACGCCGCAGGAGGTGGCCGACGTTTCGGCATTTCTTGCAAGTGACGCGGCACGCTGGGTGACCGGACAGAATCTACAGGCGGGTGGCGGGGTAGCGTAAGGTACGGGACCCCAATTTCTGATCACGAGCTATATAAAATTGTTGAGAGGCAAAAATCGCATGTCACAATGAATCGCTTACACAAAAGTTGCGCCCGGTGCATTGCGGGCGATGTATGGACTGGAAAAATATCTGGCCGAAAGCAGCCTTGGAGCCGTCGCTCCGAGAATTGATCAAGCTGCGCGCCTCACAAATCAACGGCTGTGCTTATTGCATCGACATGCATGCCAAAGACGCGCCGGCAGCCGGCGAAAGCGAACACAGCGGCTCTACGGCTTGGTGGCTTGGCGAGAAGCGCCATATTACACCGAGCGCGAGCGTGCTGCTCTGGCGTGAAGCGGATTACTCTTTAGTCTAGCAAACCTCGCCCGGAGGACGGGCCAGTCCTGGTGACGGTTGAGTACCGCATCGACCCGCAGCAGGCGCGGGATTTTACCTTCGCTATGCAGCGCCGGCCACGTCTCACTATATCGATGCTCGCAGCTCCGCTGCGCCCGAAGACGGAACCCACTAGCTTAAAAAAACCGACCAAGTCTGACTCGATTCGCGCGTAGAGGCGCTTCTGGTTTTGACACCTGGGATAGGATGCTCCCATTTCTTTATCACGCAATGGGCGAATGATGGGATCCCCGTCGTTGCGACCAAGCCACCATTTCGGCGGCGCGCCGATCCTTCGGCACTGTCGCTTTGTCACGCGATAAACACACCGGTCTCCGTGAGCGAGAAAGCCATGGATACTAAATCGTTTTTTTGGTTTTCCGATATCCACGCGGCTTGGCATATCGATTGCCATGACTATCCATCGAGAGAAGGAAAGGCCTGGTGAACGTTATGAAGATCGAGATTCCAATCCTGACCGCCTTGCTGCTCCTGGGGACTGAGTTGATGACCCGTGTGGGGATTCAAGGTTTCGAGCAAGCGCTTGTTTCGACGGCAATCGAGTGGTCTGTCGGCAGATTCAAGGCGGCAAAAGAAAATTCCTCGCTGATCCCTAGAAGTTAGTTCTAAGGAGGAATGAAGAGAGGGGAGAACGTCGGTGAAATCCGCAAATCGAGAATGGCTTTACCCCGCCACGGTAGCTGTGGAGATGCCGATTGGGCTCAATCACGTGGATGCCGATTTCTGCTGGTGTGATCCCATTGTCGAGTTCGACGACAACGGCAAGAAGATCGTGCTTCATCGTCAGGTGACATGGAACTGAGAAACAAATACAGGGGAGGGAAAGCGGTTGTCATTAAAGAGTAAGATTTATCTGGCGTTGGTAATTTTTTTGGGTTTTATCGGCGAATTGATCCTTCTCGGTTACATTGCAACGGCGTCCGTCCAAGCAGCCGAAGGTGCTGCAGAGTCAACCATCAGTGCGCCGGCTCTCGGATTGGCGCGAAGTTCATTGAATCTGATTTCACTTACCCCGGTAGTTGCGCGCAATGAGACGGTGGGCGCGGTGATTGTTTACGATGATCCGTCCACGCCAAGACCGGCGGATTATATTGAATTGTATGACAATGACGGCGACTTGGTGGCTGTTGGGTGGTTCGATCGATTCGGTATCCAGCGAATGGCGTTAGATCGCGCGCTAGTCGAGGGGAATAAAGAGCTTCAGGGTGTTTTTGTGACGGTCGTGAATGGCGAGTCGATATAAAGTTTCTGCCCGTTGCTTATGTTGAAGATCACGACTCATGCGGACGCGGGGAGAATCATACTCGAACTTGAAGGGCGACTCACGGGACCCTGGGTCGAGGAATTGAAAGCCTGCTGGCAGCGCGCCGCCAGTGGAAAACAGCCGGTCGGCGTTATTTTGAAAGAAGTGACGTTTGTCGATGAAGCAGGGAGAAAACTTTTGGCCGATATGTGTCGGCAACGAGTGACACTTGCGGGCGCAGGATGCATGACGAAAGCGATTATTGAGGAGATTATACGGGGAGAAAATTTATGACGACAGATTTCGAAGAAGTAAACGACGGCAATTTCGCGAAGATCGTGCTGGGATCCACTCGACTTGTTCTGGTGGATTTCTGGGCCCAATGGTGCGGGCCATGCCGAGCGCTTGCGCCGGTCGTGGAATCCGTCGCCAAGCACTATGCAGGGAGCACGCGGGTGGTGAAACTCAATGTCGATGGGAATCCTTCTGCCGTCGAAAAATTTCACATTGAGGCGATACCGACCTGATTGTGTTCCAAAACGGCGAAGAAAAGGACCGCATGATTGGCGCGGTCGGCCAAGCGGAAATCGTGGAGAGGCTCGACACTCGCTTGGCCGCCGCGGCGAACTAGGAGGTAGAACCATGGCAAGAGAATGGGCCAGCTCGGCATACTCGCGGGACGAAGCC
>DASXSW010000353.1:0-2686 GCA_036505755.1 Binatia bacterium
CGCGAGTTTCCAGCGGCATCGGCCGGTATTGTCGCTCCGATGGATCCATGAAATCCCAAGTGCGCGCGCATTCGACCACGTGTGCGTCGGCGTCGATCACGAGATTTTTCGTTGGCGAGGTCATAAACATTATCCTCCCATTTCTTAATCGATCTAACACTATGCGACCGCGTGCGCGCCTGTCAAACGAAGCAGGAGAGCAAGCTCGTATCAAAGCGTGCAGAGGTTAGGGTTCTTTCTCGACGGACGGATCTGTAACAGTTGAAGGGTATGGCAAAGACTCCGACAAAGGGTACGAGACATTCCTTGCAGCGCTTGCCGGAGGGAAGATGGCGGTAGAGAAGACGCGCGAGTTGGGTTGTGCCGAGTCGTTGGCGCATCGTGATCAAGAATTTCTTCATCCATCGACACCTAACAAATGAACAACCCCGCGGCAAGCTACGGCATATCAAAAGGCCCGCCAATGACTTTTCCCCAAGTTGTCACCCCCGAATGTTTTAATCGGGGGTCCAGTCCGAAATTCGTCTGGATTCCCGCTAAAAGCACGCGGGAATGAGGACTCTAGCAGAGCCACCAACTACCACTACGCGGCAAGCTAAGGGGAATTGACCCCAAAGAGATTAAAAGTACATGCCGGCGTCTTGGCCGACACGGGAAACCGGAGATAAAAGAGAGAACAAATATTTCATCGCCCAGTTAGCGAGCGAAGCCAGGATGAAGATAAACAGCAGCAGCGAGTACATGTCGGCGATGCGGAATTGACTGTAGTATTCGACGATCATGAATCCCAGGCCAGCCTTGGCGATCTTGGTCTCGGCGAGCAGCGCGCCGGTCACGGCCGCGCCCATGCCGATTCTTATTCCGGTGAAAACTTGGCCGGCGATGGCGGGCAGATAGACATGGGTGGCGATCTTTGCCGGCGTGACGCCGATGGTGCGGGCGACGTCGACGTAGACTTTTTTCACTTCGCGCATGCCGGCGATGGTCAGCAGCGAGATCGGAAAGAAAGCGGCGATGGCGCCGACGGCGAGCTTGGAGTGTACGTCGATGCCCAAGAACAAAATGAAAACGGGAAAGATGACGATCTTCGGCACCACCGCGGCGTAGAGTATCAGCGGCTCGACGATTTCCATCCAGCTTTGCTTGCTGCCCCAGAGGATTCCTAGCGGGATGCCGAGCAAAGCGGCGATCGCGATGGCGCCGCCGACTTCGTAAAGGCTCGCTTTGATATGCGGAATCATCACCGGCGTGGTGACGTAGGTCCAAAGCGATTGCAGGATCTCGAACGTTGATGGAAAGAGCTCTGGAAAGAGCAGGCCCGTGCGGCCTATGAATTCCCAGGTTGCGACAACCAACAATAACGTGAGCGCTTGCACGCCGAGAGGCGTTTGAATCTGCGCCGCAAGGGATGGCGAATGTTGCGGTGCGCTGTTCATCGTCACTTCCGAACCAGGACTTCGCTGCGGTTGATCAGATAGAGAAACAGGATCGAGAGAGTTATCGTGCCGAACAAGCCGGCATAAACCTCTTCGACTTCGAATTTAAACGCCGCGTCAGAAAGCCACATGCCGACGCCGCCGACTTGCGCAACGTATTCGAGTCCTAACACGGACTTGAGGATGTAAGTGAGCGCGAGCCGAAAACCGCTGAAGATCGTCGGCGCCACGGCGGGAACGAGAATGTGGCGAAACATCTGCTTGCCGGTAAGTTTCATACTGGCGCCGACTTGCAGCAGGATCGGATTGACGTTTTGAAAGGCGCCTTTGGTATTCATAATGATCGGAATCAGTCCGAAGATAGACGAGAGCGCGATCACCGCGGCGCTGCTGCGGCCGAAGGTGACGAGGAAAATCGGATAGGCGAGAATGACCGGGGAAGAGAACAACGCGGCCAGCGGCATCTCGTAGCTTGTGCCGATGAGTTTGTAACGCCACAGGAGAAATCCCGCGAGCACGCCGAAAATCGTGGCGATCACGAGACATGCCGCGATCTCGAAGAGCGTGATACCGGTCAAGACAAGAGCGTTGCCGTAAAGTAGCTGATCCCATAGCACAATGACCGCGCGAGTGGGCGCGGCGAGGAAGAACGTGCTGATCCAGCCGGCGCGCACCGAGGTTTCGACGATTGCCAGCACACCTAGAATAAAACCCAGACGCCAAGCCGTGAGTCTAGTGCTTTCGGACATAATTGGCTCAATAGCGATCGAGTGCCCTTATCCTCTCGCGGGCAGAGATGAGGGCGCGATCGGCAAGCTAAAGGTAAACGCCGAGCCTTTGCCCACCTCGCTCTCTACCCAAATCCTCCCCCCGTGTAGCTCGACGAACTTCTTTGCTAAGGTTAACCCTAGTCCCGTCCCCTCACTCTTGTGCGCATAGTCGGCGCCCACCTGGCGAAATTCCTCGAAGATCTTTGGCTGGTCCTCCGTGGCGATTCCGATGCCGGTGTCACTGACTGAGATTTCCACCGAGCTGTCAGCCTGCCTGGCTTTCATTTCAATCCGTCCTCCCTCCGGGGTAAACTTCACCGCGTTGGAAAGCAGGTTAAGAAGTATCTGCTTGATCTTCCGCTCATCACCAACGAAATCGCCAAGACGGTCGTCAACCGTAACGTCTAGTGTGATGCCGTGCTTTGTAGCGCGCTCGCGCACAAAGGTGCGGGCGTTGTCTATGGCCAAGGGGAGATCGAA